>JAJUGH010000079.1 GCA_029268265.1 Alcaligenaceae bacterium
AGACGCCGGACTGCTCACCACGCGGCCGATCGACGATCCGCGCATGCTGCGCACGATCGCCATTGCCACGGCCAGGAACCGCCCCATGATGGAAGCCAACTGGGAGATTCGCCAGATCATCCGCAGGGTGGGGGTAGATCTGGTCGATAGCGGGGCCTGGCCGGGCGCGCAGCTTATTGCGCCTTGATGTTGGCTTCGCGGGCGACCTTTGCCCACTTGGCGACTTCAGCCTTCTGGAATGCCAGCAGTTCATCAGGGCCGGCGCCGGAGATGGTGAGACCGACGCCCTTCAGTCGTTCCTGTACATCCGGCTTCTGCAAAATGTCGTACATGGCCTTGTGGAGTTTGTCGATGATGGGCTTCGGCGTACCGGCCGGCGCAAAGCTGGCTTGCCACGAGACGACCTCATACCCGGGAAGACCAAGCTGGTCCAGGGGTTTGACATCGGGCAGTGCCGGGTCGGATTCCTTCGACGTGATTGCCAACGGCTTCAGGCGACCGGCCTGGATGAGCGGCATGGCGGAAGTCAGGTTGTCGAACAGCAGATCGATCTCGCCACTCACCAATGCCTGCAGCGACGGCGCGCTTCCCTTGTAGGGCACGTGCAGCAGCTTCGCGCCGACCATGGAGCCAAACAGCTCGGCAGCCAGATGCTGGGATGATCCCACACCAGACGATCCGACGCTGAGTGCTTCTTCCCGCTTCTTGGCTGCAGCGATCAGATCGTCGACCGAGTTGTATGGGCTGTCCGCACGTACCACCAGCACGTTGGGCAGCGTACCGGTCAGGATGATGGGCGAAAACGACTCCACCGGGTCATATCCGATGTCCGGGTAGATGCTGACGTTGATGGAGTGGGAGCTGATCGTCCCCCCAACCACCGTATAGCCGTCCGGCTTCGCGCGGGCGACCGTGGCGGAACCCAGGCTGCCACCGGTGCCGGGGCGATTTTCAACGACCACCGATTGGCCGAGCATTTCGCCCAGGTTCTGACTGTAGATGCGCCCGATCATGTCGGTTGCGCCGCCGGGTGAAAACGGCACGACGTAGGAAATGGGGCGCTGTGGCCAGTTATCTTCTGCCAGTGCGCTCGAGGGTGCAGCCAGAAGGCTTCCGGCCAACAGCACGGACGCGCCGACTGCGGGCAACAGTTTGCGAACGGATTTCATCTTGTGCTCCTTTATGCCGCCTTGCCGGCGGTTTGGTTGTTCTGGTGATCAGTAATTTACCGTTCGCGGGGAGGTGACGGCGACGCCTTTTTCCCATATCAGAAATGCGCAAATGCGGGTGCGGGGTCATGGGGCCTTGATTATTCTTCCCCTCGAACCATTCCCGGGCGCCTTCCGGCCCCGCCTTATGTCTTTTGCAGTGGAGAATGACTGTGGAAAATCGTGATGCCGTCCATGCCCGAACGGGCGGTCAGCTTATCGTCGAATCGTTGCGTCAGCACGGTGTGGACCGTGTGTACTGCGTGCCCGGCGAAAGCTATCTTGAAGTGCTCGACGCCCTGCACGACGTGCCGGAAATCGAACTGGTGGTGGCCAAGCACGAAGGCGGCGCAGCCAACATGGCCGAAGCGGACGGAAAGCTGACGGGGCGGCCCGGCATCTGCATGGTGACGCGCGGACCCGGCGCCACGCATGCCAGCATCGGCGTGCATATTGCGCAGCAGGACTCCACGCCCATGATTCTGTTCGTCGGGCAGATTGCACGTGAACACGTGGGTCGTGAGGCTTTCCAGGAAGTCGACTACGTGGCCATGTTCGGCGGGCTGGCGAAATGGGTGGTCGAGATTGATGACGCTGCGCGTATCCCGGAGATCATGGCGAGGGCTTTCCATACCGCCGTATCCGGGCGCCCCGGCCCGGTAGTGATCTCGCTGCCCGAAGACATGCTGGTCGAGACAGCCGCGGTGCCCGTCTGCACGGCTACGGCGCTGCAGCCGGCGGGCCTGTCGGCTGAGACCACGCAGCTCATGGTAGACGCACTGGCGGCGGCAGAGAAGCCGCTGCTTGTCATTGGCGGGCCCAATTGGAGCGAGCAGGCAGTACGTGACCTGAAGACTTTTGTGGAAGCGTGGGATCTTCCTGTCGCCTGCGCGTTCCGCAGGCAGGATGTGCTGGACAACCGAAATCCACACTACGTCGGCCACCTCAGCCTGGGCATGAATCCGGCGCTGGCCCGTCGCGTGCGCGAATCCGACCTTCTCATCGCGCTCGGAACGCGGCTGGGCGACATCGCAACGGATGGCTATCAACTGCTGGCGCCTCCCAAGCTTCCTCAGAAATTCATTCATATTCACGCGGATGCGGGCGAGCTTGGTCGGGTATATCAGGCCGACATCGCAGTCGCCGCTGGTGCTGCGCAGGCCCTGTCCGCTTTGGTGGGACATAAGCCCGCGTCTGCGCCGGCATGGGCGGAGTGGCGCCGCGAGGCGCGTTCAGATCTGGAAGCGTTCCGCGATATGGCGGAGGCACCCCGTCCGGATGCCGACTGCGTTGATATGACCGACGTCGTCAAGCATCTGAATCAGGTGCTGCCCGACGATTCGATCCTCACGAACGGGGCAGGCAACTACTCGGTATGGCTGCATCGCTTTTACGAATATCGCCAACCTCGTACCCAGCTGGCTCCCACTTGCGGCGCCATGGGTTACGGCGTGCCGGCCGCGGTTGCGGCATCGCTGCGTCGCCCCGAAAGCACGGTGGTGTGTTTCGCCGGTGACGGGTGCTTCCTGATGTACCCGCAGGAGCTCGTCACGGCGGTGGAGTACGGCGCGAAGTTCATCGTGCTCGTGGTCAACAATGGAATGTACGGCACCATTCGCATGCATCAGGAGCGCGACCATCCCGGCCGAGTCAGCGGCACGCGCCTCCAGGGGCCGGACTTCGTGGCCATGGCCAACGCTTGCGGCGCCCATGCCGAACGCGTGGAAACGAGTGCGGAGCTCCCGGCCGCATTCGAGCGGGCGAAAGCGTCGAACACGGTGGCGTTGCTGGAACTTCGGGTTGATCCGGCACAGATTACGCCGACACAACGGCTCAAGGCTTGACTGCCCGAATGGTGATCTGCAACGCTGAAAAGCAACATGCCCCGCCAAGGCGGGGCATGTCCGTGATGCTGGGATGAATCTCCCGATTAGTCGACCTGAATGTTGGCGCTTTGAATCACTTCCTTCCAACGAGCGACTTCTTCCTGCTGGAACTTGCTGAACTCTTCGGGCGTATTGGCGACCACTTCAAAGCCCAGGCCGCTCAGCGTCTTGGTCACGTCTTCCTGCTTGAGCGTTTCACGCAGCGCTTCCGAGAGGCGGTTCACGATGTCGTCCGGGGTGTCCTTCGGTACGGCAAAACCTTGCCAGGAGTACACCACGATGTCGTTGTAGCCCAGTTCCTTGAGCGTGGGTACGTCTCCGAGCTCAGGCACGCGTTCGGCGCCGGTTACGGCCAGTGCCTTCAGTTTGCCGGACTTCACGTGGGTCTGCACGGCGCCCAGATTCTGGAAGGAAACATTCACCTGGCTGCCCATGAGGTCGACGATGGCTGCGCCGCCTCCGCGGTAGGGCACGTCCACGCCGGTGATACCGGTCTTCTGACGGAACAGGATGGCGGAGAGCTGATCGGAAGAGCCCGTACCCGAGTTGGCGAACGAAACGGTGTCGGGATTTTTCTTCGCGTGCTCAATCAGTTCCTCGACCGTGCTGGCGGGGAAGTTGGGCGCTGCAACGAGCACGTTGGGATTGCGCACGGCCTGAGTCAGGTAGCGGAAATCCTTGCTGGGGTTGTAAGACAGATTCTTGAACAGGGCCTCGTTGATCGCGAAGGTACCAATCGAGCCCACCATCATGGTGTAGCCGTCTGCGGCCGAGCGGGCGAGCGCCTGCGCGCCGATGGCACTGTTGGCGCCGGGACGGTTATCCGCAACGACGGTCTGGCCAAGACGCTTTTCCAGGCCTTGCGTCACGCTGCGAGCGGTGATGTCAGAAGAGCCGCCCGGCACGAACGGCACGATGATGGTGATCGGCTTCGCCGTGGGCCATTCCTTGGCGAAGGCGGGCGTGGCGGCAATCGCGCCGGCAAGGCAGGTGGCGGCCAACGCCAGCGTCTTGCGGGTCAGGATAGAGCTGGAATGCATGGTATGTCTTCTCCGGGAAAGTTCGTTTTTGTGGCGGACTCGGCCGAGTCATCACATGTCAGGCAATTTAGGGTTTATGTAACAAGTATGTCAATCATGTCTTTACCCGGGTTTCCACCCATACCTTCGTCGCGTGTAATGCAAAACGTCCAACAATCAACCACCTACGAGATAACGAATGAGCGATAAGCGTTTTTCCCTAGACCAGCTTCATCGTCAGACAACCGCCGTGTTGCAGGCGTGGGGCATGACGCAGGAACGCGCCGACACGACGGCCCGACTGATGTGCCAGGCCGATCTTCTTGGCGTGGATTCCCATGGCATCTCGATGCTTCCCACCTATGAGGCCAAGTTGCAGGCCGGTACATTGCACATCGCCGCGGTGCCCACGGTCGTCCGGCAATTCGGTGCGACGGCGGTTATCGATGGCGGGGCAGGGCTAGGACATCCGGCAGGCGAACTGGGCATGCGAACGGCCATGGAACTGGCGGATCAACATGGGGTGGGTGTCGCGATCGTGACGAACTCGCATCACTTTGGCGCGGCCGGGGCCTATGCCCGGTTGGCGCTCGAACGAGGCATGATCGGGATGGTATGCAGCAGTGCGACCCATCCCATACTGGTTCCTACCGGTGCACGGGCTCCGGCACTAGGCACGAACCCGCTTGCACTCGCAGCGCCCGGCGCCAATGGCGACGCTTTCGTGCTGGACATGGCGACCACCACCGTCGCGGCCAACAAAGTGAAGGTCTACGACTACTACGGCAAGCCGCTGCCGGCCGGCTGGGTCGTCAACGGCGACGGCGAGCCGATCACGGAGTCTGGCGAAGCAATGGAATGGATCTTCAAACAGGCGCTGGGCGGTCTCACTCCCCTGGGTGGCGCGCCGGAGATGGGCAGCCACAAAGGTTATGGCCTGGCCATGATGATTCAGATCCTCGGGGGTACATTGGCCGCCGCATCGTTCCCGGCAAAGCTCCATGCCAGCCGGCAACCTGGCGACCCCGACAACGTGGGGCACTTCATGCTGGCACTGAACCCGGCGGTGTTCCGTGAGCCCGATGCCTTCCAGCAGGATCTTTCCGAAACGCTAGATCATCTGCGTGGCATGGAACCTGTGTCGCCCGATACTCCCGTACAGGTGGCCGGCGATCCGGAAAACGCCATGGCGCGGCAGCGTACGCAAGAGGGCATACCCTTGAGCGATGCCTTGCTGGGGCAGTTGCGGGCACTGTGCGAGCGAACGAAGGTGGAGTTTCTGCTTGGCTAACGGCTGACCGGGGTCGAACCCAGGCGCTACACTCTGGACTTGGAAACTTCGTCGCCACCACACCTTACAAGAAAGGAAACGACATGTTGAAAGGCAAGAAAGCGGTAGTCACGGGTTCGACCAGCGGCATTGGCCTGGCCATGGCGCGGCAGTTCGCGAAGAACGGGGCAGACATCGTCATCAACGGTTTTGGAGATGCCGACGAGATCGAACGGACGCGCAGCCAGATCGAATCCGAATTCGGCGTACGGGCCCGCTACGTGGGTGCCGACCTTTCACAGTCCGCCGCCACACGCCAGTTCATCGAAGATGCCGTAGAGGCACTCGGGGGCATCGACATTCTCGTGAATAACGCCGGCATCCAACACACCGCGCTAATCGAAGAATTTCCCGTTGATCGCTGGGATGCCATCATTGCCTTGAACCTGTCGGCTGTCTTCCATGGCACAGCCGCTGCCTTGCCGCATATGAAGAAACAGGGATGGGGCCGCATCATCAACATCGCTTCCGCTCACGGACTGGTGGCGTCGCCGATGAAGTCGGCGTACGTGGCGGCCAAGCACGGTGTGGTCGGGCTCACCAAGGTGACGGCGCTGGAAACGGCAGGGCAGGGCATCACCTGCAATGCCATCTGCCCGGGCTGGGTCCGTACGGCGCTGGTCGAGCGTCAGATCGAGGCCCTCGCCCAGAAGAACGGCACAGATATTGAAACGGCCGCGCGCGAGTTGCTGTCCGAAAAACAGCCTTCACTCGACTTCGTCACGCCGGATCAGCTGGCTGCGGGCGCGGTTTTCCTGTGCTCTGACGCTGCTGCGCAAATGACCGGTACCCAGCTCACCATGGACGGCGGCTGGACCGCGCGCTAAGAGGTAAACCAATGTTGTTGTTGCTGTCACCGGCCAAGAAGCTGGATTACGACACCCCGGTTCGCACGACGCTGCATACGCAGCCGCTGTTTGCCAAAGAGGCCGCAAAGCTGATAGTGGTCCTGAAGGAGAAATCGGCTGCCGATATCGCCAAGCTGATGAAGTTGAGCGACGCATTGGCGGAACTCAATGTCCAGCGCTACCAGGAGTGGAAGCCCAGCTTCAGTACGCGCAATGCCCGCCAGGCGATTCTGGCTTTCAATGGCGACGTATACGAGGGGCTTCGCGCCCCCGAATTGTCGGACGAAGCGCTGGAGTGGGCACAGGAGCATGTGGTCATGCTCAGCGGTCTTTATGGGGTGCTGCGGCCGCTGGACCTCATGCGGCCGTACCGGCTCGAAATGGGTACCCGTCTCGCCACCGATCGCGGCACGAACCTGTATGACTTCTGGGGCACCAGGATTGCCGAGCATCTCAATGAGAGGAACGATCCCCTCGTGCTGAATCTGGCGTCCGAAGAGTACTTCAAGGCCGTCGATCTGAAGGCCCTTAACGCACGTGTGCTGCAGTGTGTCTTCCAGGAACGCAAGAGCGATGCATGGAAGGTCATCAGCTTTCATGCCAAGCGTGCGCGCGGGCTGATGGCGCGATTCGCGATCGACCAACGTCTGGACGATCCCGAGGGACTGAAGGAGTTTGCGGAGGAGGGCTACCGATACGCCGCCGATGCCTCCAGCGCAGATCGGCTGGTGTTCCGCCGGGAAGGCGCTTAAGGCCGGTTCACTCGGCCGGAGCCAGCTCGCCTTCCGGCTCGCCCGGGGCCATCACCTCGGGCGTCAACCTTTCAATACTCACCGCGGCGGCAAGCATCTGTCGCAGCGGCGAAGTCAGTTCGGCGGGCGCCGAACTGGACGACGCCGCACTGGACGACGAGGTGGCGGCTGCACCCGCAGCGTGCGTCGCCACCATCTCTCCTGCCAGGCGCGCATCGATCTCCTGCAGCATCGTGGTGATCGGCGCCGGTACGGTCTCGAGCTCGGCAAGCAGCGGAATGGCGTTGCTCACGTGCGAGGCCAGCGTATGGTGCTGGATCATGAGCGCGTTCAGATCTTCCACGTTGCGCTGGCGGCTGACCGGCTCGGCCATCATCCGATAAAAGGCCGCGGTGAAGTTGCTGAAGGCGATATGCACGTTCTTGCGATCTACACGCCACTTCACTTCGGCATCGTTGCGCTCGGATTGGGCAGCCGAAACTTCGCGGGCGTCTGCCCCGCTGCGATCCAGTTCACGCGATCGGCGGCTCAGTTCGGCGAACTGCAGGCCGCTGCGAAGAAAGCGCAAGTTCGCGCGACGCAAGGCCGCGGCCAGTGAACCCATGTAGTTGCTTTCCCACCAGGGAAGTACGTAGTGGCTGCATAGCAGCGCAATGCCGCTGGCCAAGAGGGTGTCGACCACCCGTTCGCCGATCACGAAAGAATCCTGGGGCGACATGAAATGGAACGCCAGGAGGACAAAGACCGTGTTGGCCGTGGCGGCCAGCATGAAGTGCACCTGCAGCAGCGCATACCAGAGCACCCCGGTAAGGACGAGCAGGGCAAAGAGGGCGTACAGGCTGTCGAAGCGATTGAAGATCAATAGCGCCAGCGCACAGCCGATGAGCGTACCGGTCAGCCGCCAGCCATTGCGCTGCCGGCTCAGGGCGTAGCCCGGCTTCATGATGACCAGTATCGTCAGCACCACCCAGTAGTCATGGATGACCCACCCCGGAACGAGGTACCGGCCCACCCATTGGCCGACCACCGAGCTGAGCGTCATCGCGGCAACGGCTGCCACCGTCACGCGGGCGGCATAACGGAAATGGGGGGAGTCGAGCCGCAGGTTGCTGGTGAGCATCCCGAACCGCCATTTGCGCCGCGACAGAAAGCGATCCAGGGCGCGGTCCAGGCGCTCGTCCACAAGCTGCGTGGTCTCCGTGCGCCGGGTGTTTTCGGCCATGCGAAGCACCAGTGTATTGGCCCGGCGTAAGCGTCGTAATACCTGAAGGAGAAGGGCGTAGACCTCGGGGTTTTCATCGGCGAAGCCGCTTTCCTTCAGTTCCCGCAGATCAAACTCAAGGGCTCGCAGCTCCGGCTTGATGGTATGCGGCACGCGCCGGCGCCGGTTACGTGCCACGTTCAGTGCAATCTGTTCCAGGTTGGCGGCAAGCTTGCGCAGGGCATCGCGGGGAAACAGCAGTACGTCGGCTTCGCTGAAATGGCGCCGCAGCACGCTGTAATCGGTATGGGTGGCGACCAGCGTATCGAGCAACGCCACCATGTCGATAAAGAGATTCAACGATGCCGCTCTGGCACGGTCCCGGCGGCCATGGCCGCGGGGAAGTTCCCGCAGCACCGTGTCGCGCGCCGCCTGCTGCGCGTCCGTCATCTGGTGCTGGGCACGCACCAGCCGGCGGTAATGGACGTCCAGCTCTGCTTCGGTGTCGTAAAGTGCGGCCCGCGCCTTCATGTAGTCGGCCGTCGCAAACAGGGCGGCGGAAAGCGTCTGTTGCTCCTCCCTGTGCCACGACAGCCGATGCACGCCGTAGCTGTAGGCGAAATAGAAAAGTCCTCCGCCCAGTGAGTACGCAATGTGTACCCACAGTTCATCGAGTTCGGGGCGCGTGCGCATGGTCAGCGTCATCATCAGCAGGCAGGCGAAGCCGAGCAGGCCTCCCTGCTTGCCGAAGACGGTGAACATCGAGAAAAGGAAGCACAGAAGCGGAACGACCAGCCACAGGGCGACGGCGTGCGTGCTGGCCAACCCGGCTACGGCTACAGTCAGTGATCCGAGCAGCACGGCGGCCGCCATGCCCTGCACACCGTAACGGCGCGGGCCGCCGGGTTGATCCAGAAAGGCGACGCAAGCGGCGCCCACCGCGGCCGTCATTCCGGCCTGGTATTGGCCGAACAAGCCGCCCACGATAAGCGGTGGGAGAATGACGCCGACAGCCTGACGAGCCCCCCCATACAAATGATGGCTGTACAGGAAACGTTCCAGGCGAGGAAGCGACGTCATCATGCTAAGGGGGCGATGCTTCGGAAGCAGCCAGTATAGAGCCCTTTGTGTGACGCCCAGTCAGGTTGCCTCGCCCCGCACAAAAGGTTAAAGTAGCTGGTCGATTTTTGGTCATATCCGCACAAAGGTCGACATAGGCTCTTTTCCCGGGCTATCCGCCCGGTTTTTTGTGTCCTCTCGCAATTTGCCGCTGGCCGCGCCACAAGCGTGTGTTGCCGGGGCTTCCGTTTCAACCTCAGCGCATTGTGCGCGTATACCGTGTTTCGGTGAGCACGGCTCGGGGTGGCGAGGTGTCTGGGTGGAGTGGCTCCGTGAGCCATGAAGCGCCAGGGCATGTCGTCATTGCCGTCCGCTGTTCGGGCATGTTGCCGGCCGGGGCATGAGTATTGGTTTCGAAAGGAATGAACAACATGGAATTATCCGGCGCCGACATCGTCGTGCGCTGCCTTGCCGAGGAAGGTGTCGACCACGTGTTCGGCTACCCCGGCGGCGCAGTGCTGTACATCTACGACGCAATCTACAAGCAAGACAATTTCACGCACGTGCTGGTACGCCACGAGCAGGCCGCCATCCACGCTGCAGACGCCTATTCACGCTCATCCGACAAGATCGGCGTGGCGCTGGTCACCAGCGGCCCGGGCGTCACCAATGCCGTCACGGGCATTGCCACCGCCTATATGGACTCCATTCCCATGGTGATCCTGAGCGGCCAGGTTCCCACCGGAGCCATCGGCGAAGACGCTTTCCAGGAATGCGACACCGTCGGCATCACGCGACCCTGCGTCAAGCACAACTTCCTCGTGCGTGACGTGAAGGACCTCGCCGAAACCATGCGCCGCGCTTTCTACATTGCGCGTACCGGCCGGCCCGGCCCCGTTCTTGTGGACATTCCCAAGGACATCACCGTGGCCACCTGCAAG
Source organism: Alcaligenaceae bacterium (assembly GCA_029268265.1). Taxonomy (GTDB): domain Bacteria; phylum Pseudomonadota; class Gammaproteobacteria; order Burkholderiales; family Burkholderiaceae_B; genus Yanghanlia. Next base: position 10,245 of record JAJUGH010000079.1, read on the forward strand.
TACGTGCCCAAGCGCGGTGAGATCAAGATGCGCTCGTATGCGCCCGTCACCAAGGGCCACCAGGGGCAGATCAAGAAGGCCGTGCAGATGCTTCTGGCCGCTGAGCGCCCCATGATCTATGCGGGCGGCGGCGTCATCGCCTCCGGCGCGCATGAAGAGCTGTTCCGCCTGGTAGACATGGTGGGTGCGCCCATCACCACCACGCTCATGGCCCTGGGTGCCTATCCTTCAACGGATCCGCGTTTCGTGGGCATGCCCGGCATGCACGGCACATACGAAGCCAACCTGGCCATGCAGAACTGCGACGTGCTGCTGGCCGTGGGTGCGCGCTTCGACGACCGGGTGATTGGCAACCCGAAGCACTTTTCGCAGAACCCGCGCAAGATCATCCACATCGATATCGATCCGTCCACCATCTCCAAGCGTGTGCGGGTGGACGTCCC
>JAJUGH010000080.1 GCA_029268265.1 Alcaligenaceae bacterium
CATCCCCAAACCAACCCTGCAGTCCAAGGAGACACGCCATGAAGATGCCAAGCGCCCTGTGCGCCGCCACACTGGCCCTCGGCCTGGCCGCCGCCCCGGCCGGTGCCCAGGAGACCCTCACCGTCGTTTCGTTCGGCGGCGCCTACGGCGCTGCGCAGCAGGTGCATCAGATCAACCCCTACATGGAAGCCACTGGCAACAAAGTCCTGTTTGAGAGCTATACCGGGGGTGTGGCCGAGATCAAGGCACAGGTTGAGTCGGGCAATATCCAGTGGGATGTGGTTGACATCGAAACCATCGATCTCGAACGCGCCTGTGCGGAAGGGCTGCTGGAAGTCATTCCGCGCGACATTCTGGAACCGGCCCCCGATGGCACACCTGCCGAAAAGGACTTCATCCCCGACGCGCTCTCCAATGAGTGCGGCGTGGGCGAGATCGTCTGGAGCACGGTCTACGCCTACAACCATGACTCGCTCTCCGGCGACAAGCCCACCACGATCCAGGACTTCTTCGACCTGGAAAAATTCCCGGGCAAGCGTGGCTTGCGCAAGCGGCCACAGGTGAACCTGGAATGGGCACTGCTGGCTGACGGCGTGCCGGCCGACCAGGTCTACGAACGTCTCGCCACTCCGGAAGGCCAGGCCCAGGCGCTGGCGAAGCTCGATTCCATCAAACACGAGATCGTGTGGTTCGACAGCTGGTCGCAAGCCCCTCAACTGCTCAACGATGGCGGTGCCGTCTTCGTCCAGTCGGCCAACGGGCGTTTCTTTGATGCGATTCGCCGCGAGAACAAGCCCTTCACCATTGTGTGGGACGGTCATCTTTACGATCTCGATGCCTGGGGCATTGTGAAGGGCACGCCCAAGCTCGATGAAGCCCTGAAGTTCGTCGCGTTCACCACCACCACCAAAGCGCTCGCCGGTTTCCAGGACGTGGCCTACGGCCCGCCGCGGCGCTCCTCGATGGAAATGGTCGACAAGGACGTCGTTGATCACCTGCCTACGGCCCACATCGATGCAGGTTTGAAGGCTGACGGCATCTTCTGGGCCGACTACGGAGAAAACCTGGGCGAACGCTTCAATGAATGGCTCCTTAAACAGTAGCGAGATCGCGCAGGAGCGCAAGGCTCTGGCACGCCGGCGGCGTGCCAGTTTGCTGCTGGTCGCCCCGCTGATCGCCTTTATCTTCTTTGCCTTCGTCGCGCCGATCTCGACGATGCTTTACCGCAGTGTCTACAACCCCGCCGTGGTGGAGCTGATTCCGGAGACCCTGGAGCTGCTGTCACGATGGGATGGCGAAGGCCTGCCCGCCGACGAAACCCGGGCCTCGATGGCGCGCGAATTGCGTACCCTCGCTCAAGAGCGCCGTGCCGGGGTGCTGGCTGCAGCCGTGAACCGTGCGCACCCGGGGGCCTCCAGCCTGATCAACTCCACCGCGCGCAAGATGCGCAGTGCAAGCGACGAAGCGCTCGCAAACGGCGGCGCTGAACTGCTGGACAAGGCCGATGCACGCTGGACCCAGCCTCCCCTGTGGCACGCCATTGTGGAAGTGGGCGCCGTTCACACCATCAACCATTACCTGACCGCACTCGATCTGGAGCGCAACACATCGGGCGAAATCCAGAAGCGCGAATCGGCTCGCATCTATCTGCAGCTCTATGGGCGCACGCTGGGCATGGCGCTGGTGATCACCGTGTTGTGCATCGTGCTGGGTTATCCGCTGGCGTGGTATTTGTCGCAAGCGCCCACGCGTAAGGCCAACCTGCTGATGATTCTGGTCTTGCTGCCCTTCTGGACGTCGTTGCTTGTGCGCACTACGGCCTGGATCGCCTTATTGCAGACCAACGGCGTGGTGAACTCGGTATTGCAGGCCCTGCATATCATCGATGCGCCGCTGGAACTGCTCTATACGCAGACGGCAACCATCATTGCGATGACCCACATCCTGCTGCCGTTCATGATTCTGCCGCTCTATAGCGTCATGCGTGGTCTGGATCCCAGCTACATGCGGGCGGCGCTCTCCATGGGCAGCCGGCCGCTGGGCGCCTTTGTCCGCGTGGCCCTTCCGCTCACCTTGCCGGGCTTGAGCGCAGGCGCCCTCCTGGTTTTCATCATCTCGGTGGGCTTCTACATCACGCCCGCCCTTGTTGGCGGCACAGAAGGCCAGATGATCTCCAATCTCATCGCCTTCCACATGCAGCAGTCGAATAACTGGGGGCTTGCCGCAGCGCTGGGCAGCCTTCTGCTGGTCGTGATCCTGGCGCTGTACTGGACCTACGATCGGCTGGTCGGCGCGCGGAACATACGGCTGGGCTGAGGCTACGGCTTCTGAACACGGAAAGGCATGGCAGACGGGAAACACATGAACGAACAGAGCATCCACTACGGCCCCTGGCAACGCGCCGCACGACTCCTGGTTTCGGCGTGGTCGTGGGCGGTTCTGTTCTTCCTGATCCTGCCCATACTGGTCATCGTGCCGCTGTCGTTCAACGCCGAGCCCTTTTTCAGTTTCACGCCGGGCATGCTGCGGCTCGACCCGGAAGCGTATTCGCTACGCTGGTACGAGCGCATTTTCACCACGGGGAACTGGATCCTGGCCATCAAGAACAGTTTCATGATCGGCGTAGCCGCCACCATCATTGCCACCGTGCTGGGAACTGTGGCCGCGGTGGGTCTGAACAGCGATGCCATGCCGCTGCGCCGCCCCATCACCGCCCTGCTTCTCTCGCCCATGATCGTGCCGCTCATCATCGTGGCAGCCGGCATGTTCTTCTTCTATACGCGCTACAACCTCGTGGCGACCCATGCCGGGCTCATCATCGCCCACGCCGCCCTTGGCATACCCTTCGTCATTCTGACGGTCACCGCCACGCTGGCCGGCTTCGACCAATCGCTGTACCGCGCAGGCCTGAGTTTAGGTGCCTCGCCGATACGCAGTTTCCGCGATATCGTGATTCCCCTGATACGGCCCGGTGTGGTGTCAGGTGCCCTCTTCGCGTTCGTCACCTCGTTTGACGAAGTGGTCCTGGTACTGTTTCTGGCGGGGCCGGAACAGCGGACCATTCCACGAGAAATGTTTGCAGGGCTGCGCGAGCAGATCAATCCCACCATTCTTGCGGTAGCCACACTGCTGATCCTGCTCTCTCTGGCACTACTCTTCACCCTGGAAATGCTGCGCCGACGCTCCGAGAGAATGCGTATGCCGGCGCATGTAACGAACGTGTAACTTGCGGGACGCAGAATAGCGCTCGGGCAAACCCTTAGCCCGCGCTCCTGGATGCGACCCACATGTATAAACACCTCACGCTCAGGAAAGGCTTCATTGCCTTCTTGCTGATTCTGGGCTTTCTTTCCGCCCTGGTTACCGCAGCCGTGATCAATCTCACGCAAAGCGTCGATCACCTTCACCAGACCGAGGAAAGCCGCTACGCCAGTACCCGCCTGGCTACCGAATACAAGAATCTGACCCAGGCCATGACGCGCGACGTGATGGCTTATGTATCGACGGAACAACCCGAGTTTCTCGAAAGCTATGAGAGGCATGCCGCCGTGCTGCAGGGTGATGCGATCTCAGCGAACAGCGACGCCGCGCACCCGGGCGGCGAGGCCACAGGGGCCATGCTGAAGCGCTTTCGCGATGCAGGATTCACGCCAGCCGAGATGGATAAGATCGAAGCCGCACATGCCGCTCACATCGTGCTCATGGGCGTCGAGAAGGAAGCCATCCAGACAGCCAGTGGCCAGTTCGATGACGGGCAAGGCGGCATACGGGTCGCACTGCCCAACAGTCTCATGGCCAAGGTGATGGTGTTCGGACAGCAATACACGGAAGCGGCCGCCGCCGTTGCGGCAGACATCGACGCGTTCGATGCCATGCAGGCGAGCCGTCACGCCGAAGAAGTGCGCCAAGCCGGTGCGGAGATCAAGGTTGCCAGCCGCATCGTCCTGGGCACCATGGCCATCCTCTTCCTGGGTGGCGCGGCGTCGCTGGTGGTGCTGTACCGCGGCATCAAGCGGCCGCTCGACACCGGGGTGGCCCTGGCCGAACGCCTGGCGGCCGGAGACCTGGTCGCACGCGCTCCTGTGCAGCGGCATGATGAACTCGGCAAGCTGCTGGTGGCCCTGAACGGCATCGGCGAAGCCTTGGCACTTACAGTGGGTGAAGTGCGCGACCGAGCCCGGCGCATTACCGTGACGGCCCACGAATCGGCGCAGAGCAATGCGTTGCTGGAAGCGCGCAGCGACGATCAGGCGCGCCACCTTGCGCAGACAGCCTCAGCGATGGAACAGCTGGCCGCCACTGTGCAGACCAATGCCGAGGGCGCCGGCATGGCCCGCGAGCGGGTGGACCGCGCAGCCGGCGCGGCGAAACAGGGCCATGACATCGCATACTCCGCCCTGTCCACCATGCAGGCCATGCGCGACAGTTCGCGCACCATCGCCGAAATCACGAGCCTGATTGATTCGATTGCCTTTCAGACGAACATCCTCGCGCTGAACGCAGCGGTGGAGGCCGCGAGAGCCGGCCAGCACGGCAAGGGTTTCGCGGTGGTCGCCGCCGAAGTCGGCAACCTGTCGCACAAGACGGCCGAGGCCGCGCGTGAAATTTCCACCTTGATTCAGGCTTCCGTGCGCAATACCGATGCGAGTGCCGTGCGGGTGGAACAGACGGTGAAGGCCATGGATGACATCCGCCGGAACGTGGACGAAGCGCGCCGGCTGGTCAGCGACATCTCACAAGCCTCGCTTGAGCAGGCCGACGGCATCACACAAGTCAACAACGCTGTGGCCGAACTGGAGACATTGACGCGTCAAACCGCGGCACAGGTCTCAGCCGCTGCGCTCGCCGCACGGAGCCAGGAAGACCAGGCGGGCGGCCTGAATTCCCTGATCGCACGCTTCCGTCTCGAGGAGGAAGCATCGGATTCGGAGTCCGACGCAGGTTACAATGGCGGGCTACAGAAAACACGGAAAGATCATGGAAGCAGAACGTCAGAACCTGATTGCCGCCCGCATCGACGACTACGACGAGCGCCAGTCCTCTTTACGGAGGTATCTTTGACTACGATGCCAAGGCTGAACGTCTCCAAGTAGTCAACGCGGAACTTGAAAGCCCGGACGTCTGGAACGATCCCCAGCACGCCCAGGACCTCGGACGCGAGAAGAAAGCGCTCGAGAAAGTTGTCGACACCCTGACCCAGATCTCGAAAGGTCTGCAGGATGCGCGCGACCTTTTCGAACTCGCCGCCGAGGATGATGACGACGCCACGTTGCAGGCCATCGAAGCCGACGTGGACGCCATCGGAGAGCAGCTTGAAGCGCTCGAGTTCCGCCGCATGTTCTCCAACCCCGCCGACCCCCTGAACTGCTTCATGGATATCCAGGCGGGCGCCGGCGGCACGGAAGCGCAGGACTGGGCCTCGATGTTGCTGCGGCAATATCTGCGCTATTGCGAGCACAAGGACTTCCAGACCGAGATCCTGGAAGAGTCCGAAGGCGAAGTAGCGGGCCTGAAGTCAGCCACGATCCGGGTTTCGGGCGAATACGCCTATGGCCACTTGCGGACCGAAACGGGTGTGCACCGGCTGGTGCGCAAGAGCCCGTTCGATTCGTCGAATGGTCGCCACACTTCGTTTGCGAGCGTCTTCGTTTATCCCGAGGTCGACGAATCGATAGAAATCGAAGTCAACCCCGCCGACCTGCGCATTGACACGTATCGTGCCAGTGGAGCCGGCGGTCAGCATATCAACAAGACCGACTCTGCGGTGCGGATCACTCACCTGCCCTCGGGCATCGTGGTGCAATGCCAGAACGACCGTTCACAGCACCGCAACCGCGCTGAAGCCATGCAGATGCTGAAGTCGCGGCTGTACGAGCTCGAAATCCGCGAACGCATGGCCGAGCAGCAGAAGCTCGAGGATTCCAAGACCGACGTGGGCTGGGGCCATCAGATCCGCTCGTATGTGCTGGACCAGAGCCGCATCAAGGACCTGCGCACCAACGTCGAGATTTCCAACACACAGAAAGTGCTCGACGGCGATCTGGATCCTTTCATCATCGCCAGTCTCAAGCAAGGAGTCTGATCAATGGAAGCAAGCACCGTTGCCGTGGTGACGGGTGCGAGCCGGGGTCTCGGACAGGCCCTGGCGGGCCGGCTGCTGGCCTCGGGCGCCCATGTCATTACCATCGCACGTAGTCAGAACACTGAACTGACCGACCTGGCGCGGCAGCATGGCGCTCGACTTCAGCAGATCCAGGCCGACCTTTCACAGGCGGCCACCATCGAATCCGCTGCCGGCATGCTCAGTGCAGCACTGCCCCAAGGTGCTACGCGCTATCTCCTTTTGAACAATGCCGGAACCGTGGATCCGGTGAGCCTTGCCGACGGCCTTTTTGACGCAGCCGCCATCGAGCGGGCGTTCAACCTGAACGTCAATGCGGTCATGGTGCTCTCCGCTGCCTTCCTGCGGTCTACCTCCGCCGATGCCGATCGCCGCATCCTGAACGTTTCTTCCGGTGCCGGGCGAAAGCCGACCCGCGGCTGGGGCGTGTATTGCGCCACCAAAGCTGCGCTTGACCACTACACCGCTGTGCTGGCCGATGAACATCCCGACCTGCGCATTGCCGCGCTTGCACCGGGCGTCATCGACACCGCCATGCAGGAACGCATCCGCAGCAGCGAACGCGGACAGTTTCCCGATCTGGAACGCTTCGTGAACCTGCATGAAAGCGGCCAGCTGGCGAGCCCGGACGCCGTGGCCGCCAAGATACTCCGTCATCTGCTGAGCGATGCCTACGGGCACGAGCTGCTGGATGACATACGCAACTACGATTGAATTTCCCCATCATGAATGAACCGACGCCCAACCCGCTTGCCACCGATGAAAACCGCCTGATCGCGGAGCGCCGGGGCAAGCTGGCGCGGCTGCGCGCCGACGGCATTGCTTACCCCAACGATTTCCAGCCGGATGCCAAGGCCGCCGAGCTGCACGACGCCTACGGCAACGTGGAAAAAGACGAACTGCAGCAACTGGGCAAGCAAGTGAAGGTTGCCGGCCGGATGATGCTCAAGCGCGTCATGGGCAAAGCCAGTTTCGCCACGCTGCAGGACGGCTCCGGCCGCATCCAGGTCTTTCTTGACCGCAACACCGTAGGCGAAGACAGCTACGCCGCCTTCAAGGGTTGGGATATTGGCGACATGGTGGCCGTTGAAGGCTCGGTGTTCAAGACGAACAAGGGCGAGCTCTCGGTGCATGCGGCCAGCATCCGGCTGCTGGCAAAGTCGCTGCGTCCCCTGCCGGACAAATTCCACGGCGTGGCCGACCAGGAACTGCGCTATCGCCAGCGATACGTCGACCTCATCATGACGGACGACACCCGGCGCACCTTCATGGCCCGCAGCAAAGCGATCAGCAGCATCCGCCAGCACATGATCGCCGCAGGCTTTCTGGAAGTGGAAACGCCCATGCTGCACCCCATACCCGGCGGCGCGGCGGCCAAGCCTTTCATCACGCACCACAATGCGCTGGACATGGACATGTACCTGCGCATCGCGCCCGAGCTCTATCTCAAGCGGCTCATCGTGGGCGGCTTTGAACGCGTGTTCGAGGTCAATCGGAACTTCCGTAACGAGGGCCTGAGCCCTCGGCATAATCCGGAATTCACGATGATGGAGTTCTACGCCGCGTATACCAACTACCGCTGGCTCATGGACTTCACTGAAACGCTGATCCGTGAAGCCGCCATCGCAGCAAGCGGCAGCGCGGTGCTCGAGTACCAGGGTCGCGCGCTCGACCTCAGCCAGCCTTTCGACCGGCTGACCATCGTCCAGGCCATCATGAAGTACGCCCCGGGATATACCGACGAGCAACTTCACGACATGGATTTCCTGCGTGGCGAACTGCGGCGGCTGGGTGCGGACGTAGACGGCCCGGTACTGGCGCGCGCCGGTCTGGGAGCGCTACAGCTGGCCCTGTTTGAGGAAACGGCGGAATCGCAGCTGTGGAACCCGACCTACATCGTGGACTATCCGGTGGAGGTCTCTCCGCTGGCCCGCGCTTCCGATGCCAACCCGGAGATCACGGAACGCTTCGAACTCTTCATTACCGGGCGGGAGATCGCCAACGGGTTTTCCGAGCTGAATGATCCCGAAGACCAGGCAGCCCGCTTCCTGCAGCAGGTGGAAGCCAAGGATGCCGGGGACGAAGAGGCCATGTATTACGACGCCGACTACATTCGTGCGCTGGAGTACGGCATGCCTCCCACAGGCGGCTGTGGCATCGGTATTGATCGACTCGTGATGCTGCTGACCGACAGCGCCAGCATCCGCGATGTGATCCTGTTCCCCCACATGCGTCCGGAAGACCAGGGCTGACGGTGACTTATTGCTCAGTGAGGGCGCGTCAGCCCGGCGTCGGTCTGGCTTCCGGCCGCCGCACTAGGCTTTAAGACTGCGGCTCATCTGATGTACTGGCGGCACGGCGTGCCGCCTTTTCTTTTTCCACCCGCTCGGTGACATCACGTGCGATGGCGACGGATCCGATCGGAGTCCCGCTGCTGTCCTTCACCAGCGCAAACGTCATTTCTACGTAGAGCTTGTGCCCCAGCTTGTGGGCGGCTCGCGTCAGCGTCGGCCGGCCCTGCAGCCGCATGCCGCCCGTTTCCATTGCCGCCTGAAACCCCTTCCAGTGAGCGGCGCGCAAGTGTTCGGGGATGATGAGATCCAGGCTCTGCCCCATCGCCTCTTCCCGGTCATAGCCGAACAGTTCCGTGGCAGCGCCGTTCCAGCTCGCGATATTGCCCTGTGCATCGGCGTAGATCAGTGCGTCGGCCGCCTGCTCGATCACCCATTCCGCCAGAACGTCAGCTGACGGCATTGATTCGCTTTGACTTGACGGTGACACGTCCATGCTCCTGTTGCGGGATCCTGATCGCCAAACTATGCCACAGGCACGGCCCGCACACGGGAATCACCCTACTTTGCAGATGCCTCTTGCCGCGGGTCCTCACGCCTGAAAAGATGTTCTAAGTGCAAACGTTTGTTCTATACGCGAATTTTTAATAGAATCGTCATAGACCTGTTTACGTTTGGAGAGCGGTTTGATCGACAAGATTTCGGCTTCTGTCGCAGAAGCACTTGAAGGCATACAAGACGGCGCCACGGTTCTCATCGGTGGGTTCGGCACGGCCGGCATCCCGGTGGAGCTTATTGACGGGCTGTGTCAGCTTCCCGTCACCGGCCTCACGGTGGTGAACAACAATGCCGGCAACGGCGATACCGGCCTGGCCGCCCTGCTGAAGTCGGGCAAGGTCAGCAAGATCATCTGCAGCTTCCCCAGGCAGGCGGACTCCCACGTATTCGATTCGCTTTATCGCGCTGGCAAGATCGAGTTGGAACTGGTGCCCCAAGGCACCCTGGCCGAACGGCTGCGCGCCGCCGGCGCCGGCATCGGTGGCTTTTATTCGCCCACCGGATATGGCACGGAGCTGGCAGCCGGCCGCGAGACACGCGAAATCAATGGTCGTCACTACGTACTGGAAGAACCCATCCACGGAGATGTTGCACTGGTGAAGGCCGAGCGCGGCGACCGTTGGGGCAACCTTACCTATCGGAAAGCGGCGCGCAACTTCGGCCCGGTCATGGCTACCGCGGCCAAGCTCACCATCGCTTCCGTGCATGAAATCGCCGAACTGGGCGAGCTCGATCCCGAAACCATTGTCACGCCCGGCATCTTTGTCGACCGCATCGTTCGGGTGGAGCGCCGCGCCACCGCGGCAGGCGGTTTCGCGCGCTGAGCGGGTCTCGACCCCGCAACCGCGAACCCCAACCGTCAGCCCGAACCGCGCCTGCGCGGCGCGGTCTTCCAGTCGCACATAAGGACACGAAATGGCAACCTATAAAGCTCGTTCAAAACAGGAAATGGCCCAGCGCATTGCGCAGGACATCCCCAATGGCGCCTACGTCAACCTGGGTATCGGCATGCCCACGCTGGTGGCCAACTACCTTCCCGAAGACCGTGAAGTCGTTCTCCACAGCGAAAACGGCATCCTGGGCATGGGCTCGGCGCCCGCTGAAGGCGAAGAAGACTATGACCTCATCAACGCCGGCAAGCAGCCGGTGACCCTGCTGCCCGGCGGCGCCTATTTCCACCACGCAGACAGCTTCGGCATGATGCGCGGCGGCCATCTGGACATCTGCGTCCTGGGGGCCTTCCAGGTGTCGGCCACCGGCGACCTGGCCAACTGGAGCACGGGCGAGCCCGGCGCCATTCCCGCCGTGGGCGGCGCCATGGACCTAGCCATCGGGGCCAAGCAGACCTGGGTCATGACCACGCTGCTCACACGCGACGGCACCAGCAAACTGGTGGAAAAGTGCACCTATCCCCTGACAGGCATCGGCTGCGTGGCGCGCGTCTATAGCGATCTGGCCACCCTGGCATGCACGCCCGACGGCTTGCAACTGGTGGACATCGTCGAGGGCCTGGAGAAGGCTGAACTGGAACGCATCATCGGCCTGCCCATCGCCGACGCCGCCTGAACATTGCCGACGAGCCCGATATGTCATTGAAACAAGCAACTCTGGTCACAGGCGGCAGTGCCGGCATCGGCCGCGCCATCTGCGAGATGCTGCTGGAATCCGGCCGTAACGTGGTCAATCTCG
>JAJUGH010000081.1 GCA_029268265.1 Alcaligenaceae bacterium
CGGCCCGGTCGACCCTGTCCGTGAAGAAGTCGTCGGCCCCGCCGGCCCCACGACAGCCACCCGCATGGACAAGTTCACGGGCATGATGCTCGAGAAAACCGGCCTCATCGCCATGGTGGGCAAGGCGGAGCGCGGTCCGGTTGCGATCGAAGCGATTCGCCAGCACAAGTCGGCCTACCTCATGGCCGTGGGCGGCTCGGCCTATCTGGTCTCGAAGGCGATCCGCAATGCGCGCGTCGTGGCGTTCGAGGACCTGGGCATGGAAGCCATCTACGAATTCGATGTGAAGGATATGCCGGTCACGGTCGCCGTGGATGCCACCGGCGAGTCGGTTCACCAGACCGGTCCGGCGAAATGGAAGGCGAAGATCGCCGAAATGATTCCGCTGGTTCCCGTGGAATAACGCCTACCTTTTCATAGGGGTCGACCACCATGCTGCCCACTGCCACAAGCTACCAGGATCTTCGCCAGAGGTTTGCCTGGGAGGTCCCCGCCCGCTACAACATGGGCGTGGACGTTTGTGACAAGTGGGCTGCTCGTGAGCCCGGCCGGGTCGCCCTCATCCATATATCGGGGGATGGGAAGCCCACGGAATACAGCTTTGGCCAGCTGCGCGTTCTATCGAACCGGCTGGCCAATCTTTTGCGGGACACCGGGATCCAGCAGGGCGACCGCGTTGCGATTCTATTGCCGCAGTGCCCCGAAACGGCTTATGGGCACATCGCCGCTCATAAGCTGGGGGCCATCTCCATCCCGCTGTTTACGCTGTTCGGTCCCGAAGCGCTGGAATACCGCTTGGGCGATTCGGGCGCTAAGTGCGTGATTACCGACCGCAACGGCGCAGAACGCCTGGCCTTGTTCCGTCATAAGCTGCCACAGCTGGAGTCTATATTTTGTATAGACGGCGCCTGCGAGGGTGGCCTCGATCTGCACGCCGGATTGGCGAACTGCCCGGAAGATTTCGAGCCGGTGGATACCGCGGCTGACGATCCCGCGCTCATCATCTATACCTCGGGTACGACCGGGCAACCCAAGGGCGCGTTGCATGCGCATCGCAGTCTCCTGGGGCATTTGCCGGGTGTGGAAATGAGCCACGACCTCTTTCCGCAGCCGGGGGACCGTATCTGGACGCCTGCAGACTGGGCCTGGATAGGCGGCTTGCTCGATGTCCTGATGCCGGCGCTGCATCACGGGGTGACGGTGGTGGCCCACCGTTTCGAGAAGTTCAGCGCCGAAGCGGCCTTCCAGCTCATGCAGGACTACGGGGTGCGCAACACGTTTCTTCCGCCTACGGCGTTGAAGATGCTGCGTGGCGTGCCGGAGCCGGAGAAGCGGTGGTCCCTGCAATTGCGCAGCGTGGCCAGCGGCGGAGAGTCGCTCGGTACGGAATTGCTGGATTGGGGGCGCCGTAGCCTGGGCGTCACCATCAATGAGTTTTACGGGCAGACCGAATGCAATATGGTCGTCTCCGGCTGTGGCGTGCTTGAAGCGCCCGTACCGGGGGCAATGGGTTGGCCCGTGCCCGGCCATGAAGTCGCCATTGTGGACGATGCCGGCAACGTTCTGGCGGACGGCGAGCAGGGCAATATTGCCGTGCGCCGTCCCGACCCGGTCATGTTTCTGGGGTACTGGAACAACCCTTCGGCCACGCAGGCAAAGTTCGTGAATGACTGGCTCCTCACGGGCGATGTCGGTTATCGGTGCCCTGACGGCCGTCTTTGTTTCGTGGGGCGCAACGACGACGTCATCACCTCATCCGGTTACCGTATCGGACCGGGCGAGATCGAAGACTGCCTGCTCCGGCATCCGGCAGTGCAGCTTGCCGCGGTGGTGGGCAAGCCGGATCCCGTGCGCACGGAGATCGTGAAGGCCTTCGTGGTACTCAAGCCCGCATTCGAGGCCGGCGCGGAGGTCGAAGCGGAGCTCAAGGATTGGGTGCGCAGCAGACTGGCGGCGCACGAGTACCCACGCGAGATCGAGTTCGTCGATGACCTTCCCATGACGACCACGGGGAAGGTGATACGCCACGAACTGCGTAAACGATCTCGCTAGACGGCTGGCGGGCGGGCGCATGCGGCCTGACGGCGTGCCGCTGCCTACGCTGCTACCCGCGCCGCGTCCGGCGTGATGAACGCAGTCTTGGGCAAACGCGAATTCCCATGTGCGCTCCGACACGGCAAGATCAGGAGTTCGTCCGCAGGATGCCTGCGGTAACAACGCAGGAATGGAAATGACGACACAGGATTATTCGAGCTGGATTGGCCGTAGCGAAACGTACGCTGACAACCTGGACGTGGGTCACGTGGCCCAGATTGCCCTTTCGCTTGACCGGCCTGCCCCGGCGCAAGGCGAGGCCCTGCCGCATTTGTGGCAATGGGCGCATTTCGTGCGCGGCCAGGCCTATGCGGAGCTCGGACGCGATGGCCACCCCAGCCGCGGCAGCTTTCTTCCGCCGTTGGGTACGCGTAATCGGATGTGGGCCGGTGGACGCGTGCGTTTTCATCAGCCGCTAAGGGTCGGGGTCCCGGCGGAGCGCCGCTCAACGATTCTGAACATCCAGGAAAAGCACGGGCGCACCGGCAGCTTGCTGTTCTTCACCGTCCAGCATGATTACGTGCAAGAGGGCACTGTCTGCATTTCGGAAGAGCAGGACATCGTGTATCGGGAGCCCACCCCGCCCAAGCTGGAAGGGAGCATCGCACCACCCGAGCGGCAGTGGGGGCGCACAGTCGAGCCCAGCGCGGTGATGCTGTTCCGTTATTCCGCGGTCACTTTCAACGGCCATCGGATCCATTACGATCTCGACTACGTCACCAGGCAGGAAGGCTATCCGGGCCTGATCGTGCACGGTCCGCTGATTGCCACCTTCATGCTTCAGGCGTGTGTGGATGCGCATCCTGACCGCGAAGTGGAGTCCTTCCACTATCGCGGCCTGCGGCCCCTGATCGCCCCCACGCCGTTTGATGTGGCGGGCCAGCTGCAGGATGACGGCGTGGCCACGCTGTGGGCGGAGCAGGGCGGCACGCTCGCCCACCAGGCCGAACTCACATTCAAATCCTGAGGAGCGCCCATGCAGCCGATCTTGCGCAGCGCGTTGTTCGTGCCCGGCAACCGGCCGGAGCGTTTTTCCAAAGCCCTGGCGGCCGGCGCAGATGCCGTGATCATCGACCTTGAAGACGCAGTCGAGGAATCCGCCAAAGAAACCGCGCGCGACCATATCGCCCGTTTCGCCATCGAGAATCCTGAAGCACGCTTTCTGGTGCGCAGCAACGCCGCCGACACACCGTGGTTCGAACAGGACATGGCCTTGTGCCGAGCCCACGCCTCCATCACGGCAGTAGTGCTGCCCAAGGCCGAGACGGCTGCGCAGCTTGCCCGCGTGCGGGATCTGGCGGGCAAGCCCATGATTCCCATCGTGGAGAGTGCTCGCGGCGTTCTGGCCCTCGAGGAACTGGCGGGCGCGCAGGGCGTGGAGCGGCTCGCCTTCGGCTATCTCGACCTGATGCTCGATACCGGTACGCGGCCCAACACACCGGGCGCGCGGCTACTGCTCGATCATGTCCGTTGCCGCATCGTGCTTTGCAGTGCGGCAGCCGGAATCCTGCCTCCGCTGGACGGCGTGCATCCTGATTTCCGCGATACGGCCACCGTATCCTCCATTGCCACGCAAGTTCGCGACATGGGCTTTGCAGGCGTGCTGTGCATCCATCCCGCGCAGGTCACGACGGTGCACGCCGCCTTCGCACCTCCCGAAGCAGAAGCTGCCTGGGCACGTCGGGTCATCGAGGAATTCGAGCGTACGGGCTTGGCCGCCTTCCAGATCGATGGGCAGATGGTGGATGCCCCGGTGATCGAGCGCGCAAGACGCCTGCTCGCTGCGATCCCTACGAACTAGCGGGCTTTCCGCAGCGGGTTTACAACCGTTCGAGAGGTTGGTCGCTGCAGGCCGCCAACAGGGCGGCCACGCTGCCCTGGGCGAGCTCCATTGAAGGCTCCAGATCGGCCAGCGGACTCAATACGAAGGCCCGCTCGTGCATGCGGGGGTGCGGCAATGTCAGAAAGGCGGAAGTGCGCCGCTCCTGGCCGTGCAGCAACAAATCCAGATCAAGGCTGCGCGGTGCGTTTCGATAGGGTCGCTCCCGGCCGTGTCGCTGTTCGATGGCCAGCAGCGAACGAAGCAGCTCTTCTGCGGCCAGCGTGGTTTCGACACACAAGACGGCATTGACGTAATCCGGCCCGCCGGCATCTACAGGCGCGCTGCGATACAAAGGCGATAGCCGCGTGGTGTGGATGCCGGGCAGGGCGGCAATGTCCTTCGCGGCCTGCAACACGGTGGAGCGTGCGTCGCCCAGGTTGGCGCCGATGCCGACATAGGCGATGACCGCCCGTTCGTCAGGCTGGCGGCCAGCAGGGGTACTGCTGTCAGGCGCAGTATTGTTCCCGCGCATGATCATTCCGTTGTGCTGCCTGCCACATCCTGCGGCTTGCGGCGCGGCTTGCGGCGGCGCCGCTTGCGCACGGCCGGCGCGCGATCGCGCTGTGAGGCCTGATAGGCCTCGATCATCGGCACGCGCTCGTCCGGTTCGGCGTTGGCCAGGTCCATCCACCACTGCGCCATGACACTATCGACTTCGCGGGCCTCAGCACGCAGCTGCAGGAAGTCGACCGCCGCCCGGAAGCGTGGCTGCTCCATCATGCGCCAGATGGCCTTCGCGTTGACGCGCTCGAAGCGCGCCTGCATGAACCAGATCTCGCGAATGTCGGCGATAAAGCGGCGCTGGATGGCGATCTTGCGGGATTGTTCGTCGAGCACCGAGTCGGCGGCCTCGAGCAGGGTCTGGGTGGGATGGCCGCCTTCTGCCGCCAGCGCCTGCCAGCGCTGATACACGAGCTTCCACAGTAATGCCGCAAAGAGGAAGCTCGGGCTTACCGGCTTTCCGCTACGCACGCGCAGGTCGGTACGTGCAAGGCCCAGATCCACGAACTCCTCGCCGTCCGGCACGTTGAAGACCACATCAAGCAGTGGCATGAGGTCGTGATGCAGACCCACTTCGCGCAGCATGCGCAGGCAGTCCATCGCGTGGCCACAGGTCAGCAGCTTCAGGGTTTCGTCGAAGAGCCGCGAGGCCGGAACGTTTTCGATAAGCGGTGCGAGCCGCTGGATGGGTTCGAGCGTGCCGGGTTCGATGGTCGCGGACAACTTCGAGGCGAACCGTACGGCGCGCAACATGCGCACCGGATCTTCGCGGTAGCGCTGGACCGGATCGCCGATCATGCGCACGACACGCTTCTGCAGGTCGCTCACCCCACGGTGAAAATCAATGACCTCTTCGGTAAGCGGATCGTAGTAGAGCGCGTTGAGCGTGAAATCCCGGCGGGCGGCGTCCTCTTCATGCGTGCCGAATTCGTTGTCGCGCAGGATGCGGCCATGCTCGTCGGTATGCTCGCCGTTGGGCGAGGAAGCTGCACGAAAAGTGGATGTCTCGATGATTTCCGGCCCGAACACCACGTGCACCAGACGGAAGCGCCGCCCGATGATGCGCGCACGCCGGAATAGCGGCTTGACCTGCTCGGGCGTCGCATTGGTGGCGACGTCGAAGTCCTTCGGCTGCAGACCGACGATGAGGTCGCGCACCGCGCCGCCCACGATGTAGGCCTCGAAGCCGTGCTGGCGCAGGACCTCGCACACCTTGATGGCATGACGCGACACCTGGCGGCGGTCGATGCCGTGCTTGTCGACTGAAAGGCGTTCGGGCCCCCGACGACCGCCGGCGAACAGCCGGGCTACGAAATTCTTGATGGTATCTGGCAGCATGTGCGTATTTTAGTTATGACTTTGCGTCCTGCATGTCCTTGAACAGGTCAAGAATTCTCCAGCCCCGGTCTTGAGCAATCTGGCGCAGGGTCGGGCTGGGGTTGGTGGCGACGGGATGGGTGGAGACTTCCAGCAGCGGCAGATCGTTGGGCGAATCGCTGTAGAAGTGGACTTCTGCAAAGTCGTCGCGGGCCAGACCCATGCCGGCCAGCCACTCGTCCACGCGCACGATTTTTCCCGCCTGGAAGCTGGGTACGCCGTGGATGCGCCCGGTATAGCGGCCACGGTCGGTTTCCGCGATGGTGGCGATCAGATGCGCAATGCCGAAAGCACGGGCAATGGGCGCCGTCACGAAATCATTGGTAGCCGTCACGATGGCACACAGGTCACCTGCGCGCATGTGCTCCTGCACCAGTTCAAGCGCGTTTTCACGGATGGCCGGGCGGATGACCTCGGCCATGAATGCCTCGTGCCACTGGGCCAGTTCGGGCATGCTGGCGCGGGCCAGCAGCCCCAGCATGAACTCCGCCGACTGTTCGGCGGTGAGCGCTCCCGCGTTGTAGCGCTCCATCAGCTCTTCATTACGGCGTTGCGCCTCGGCGGGATCGCCTGCGCGCCCCGTGCGCGCCAGAAAATCGGCCCATTGGTAATCACTATCCAATGGAAGCAGGGTGTGGTCCAGATCGAACAGGACCAGACGAGAGGGAGTGTTCATGAGTTGCTATTGTTCTCGTGACGCTGAGCACTGGCCAGCAGGTCTTTCAGCAAGGGTAGGGTGATGGCGCGGTGGCGCGCCAGGGAATAACGGTCCAGCGCGTCAATGAGCGCAGTCAGGCGGCTCATGTCCCGTTCATGGTGCGTCAGCAGCCAGGTAACCACTTCGGACGAGAGCGTCAGGCCACGTTCGGCGGCATGGCTGCATAGCGCCTGCGCCCGCTCCTCGTCGGATAGCTGTTCCAGGCGGAAGACCAGATCCCAGCCGAGACGGCTGCGCAAGTCTTCCCGGAGCTCCATGGCCACCGGAGCATGGTCGCCGCCGACAATCAGGCAAAACGCATTGGCGGTTGCTGCGGTCTCGCGCCAGCGGTTGTACAGTGCGAACAGGGCGGCCTGACCGGCGGAATCGAGCGCCTGCGTGTCATCGACCGCGATCAACCGCGACCC
This sequence comes from Alcaligenaceae bacterium, assembly GCA_029268265.1. Lineage (GTDB taxonomy): Bacteria > Pseudomonadota > Gammaproteobacteria > Burkholderiales > Burkholderiaceae_B > Yanghanlia. The sequence goes on from JAJUGH010000081.1 coordinate 6,980, forward strand.
GACTTCCTCGCCTGTGGCGATCTCGTGGAGGCGTTCGGCTGCATCTTCGGGGCCATGGTAGTGGCCCTGCATATGGTGACAGGCGGCTCGCAGCAGATGCGTGCGGCCCACGCCGTGAGGGCCCCAGAGATAGATGGCACGCCCCGGTGCGCAGTTGCGCAGGGCATCGAGTGCGGCGGCGTTGCGGCCCACCACGAAGTTATCCAGGGTGGGCGGGGGCGCGGGCAGAAGGTCGAGTATCAGCTGTTGTGCCATGTCGGGAGAGTCAGGCGGGCTGCCGATTTGCAAACCCCACACGCGCCCCGCAGCCTGTGCGTGGCTGCGCCGGGCCATATTCCGCAGTTCATCGTAAAATTCGGCCTGATAGACAGTTCAACCCGCAATTCTTGCACATCCCACGGCTTTTCTCATGACTGACAAAAATTCCGCCTCCCTGACCTATCGCGACGCAGGCGTCGACATCGATGCCGGCGAGGCCCTGGTGGATCGCATCAAGCCGCTTGCGGCACGCACCATGCGGGCGGGCGTAATGGCCGGCATCGGCGGATTCGGGGCGCTCTTTGAAGTGCCGCGCCATCTGAAGGAGCCGGTGCTCGTGTCTGGGACCGATGGGGTGGGCACCAAGCTGCGTCTTGCTTTCGAATGGAACCGTCACGATACGGTGGGCATCGATCTGGTGGCCATGAGCGTGAACGACATCCTGGTGCAGGGCGCTGAGCCGCTGTTCTTCCTGGATTACTTTGCCTGCGGGAAATTGTCGGTAGACACGGCCGCCAGCGTGGTTGGCGGCATTGCGCGAGGTTGCGAACTCGCGGGCTGCGCACTTATCGGCGGCGAAACCGCCGAGATGCCGGGCATGTACCCGGACGGTGAGTACGACCTGGCCGGCTTTGCAGTCGGTGCGGTTGAAAAGTCGGCGATCATCGACGGCAAGCAGATCGAGCCGGGTGATGCGGTGCTGGGTCTGGCATCGAGTGGCGCGCATTCGAACGGATTCTCGCTGCTGCGCAAGATTCTCTCCCATGCCGGTGCCCGTCCTGACCAGGACCTTGGCGGCCAACCTCTGGGCGATGTCGTCATGGCGCCTACACGCATTTACGTGAAGTCGGTGCTGCAGGCGCTGGCCACCCATGGGCGCGATATCCGCGGGCTGGCGCACATCACCGGCGGTGGCTTGCTCGACAACGTGCCGCGCGTCCTGCACGATGGTGTGGCGGTTCGCCTCCATCGCGACGCATGGGAACTGCCGCCGCTCTTCCAATGGCTGCAGAGCCAGGGCAACGTGGCCCAGGAAGAAATGCTGCGGGTCTTCAACTGCGGCATCGGCATGGTGGTGATCGTTCCTGCGGCACAGGCCGATGCCATCGCCGCCACATTGACCGCCCAGGGCGAAACGGTTCATCGGCTGGGCGAAGTAGTCGAGCGCGCGTCTGCCGACGCGCCGGCAATCCAGGTGGTCTGAGGCATTAAGCGGAGTTGGGTGGCGTCCACAGCTCCGCCACCTGCTCAACCACCTGATCCGCCGCGGTGGCCGCCAGGCAATCGATCACACGTCTCTCTTCATCTGAACGCAACCACGTCAGCTGACGCTTGGCCAACTGACGCGTAGCAGCCACCGCGCGTTCGATAGCGGTATCCAGGGTGCACCGGCCTTCCAGGTGATCCCATAGCTGGCGGTAGCCCACGCAGCGGATCGAAGGCAGACCCACGTGAAGGTCACCCCGGGCGTGGAGCCTTGCGACTTCCTCCAGCAGCCCGGCTGCCACCATGGCGTGATAGCGCTGCGCGATGCGTTGGTGCAGAGCGGAGCGGTCTGACGGCTCCAGGCTCAGCGTCACGTAGCGATACGGAGACGGCGCGCCGCCCCTATCCTTTTCAAGCCACGTCGACATGGGGACGCCGCTGCTGCGATAGATTTCAATTGCCCGCTGCAGCCGCTGACTGTCGTTGGGTGCGAGGCGGGCAGCGGTAACGGGATCGTATTGCGCCAGTTCCGCGTGCAGCGCCGGCCAGCCCCGCTGTTGCGCTTCTTCGTCGATCCTGGCGCGCAGCGTCGTGTCGGCTTCCGGCAATGAAGAAATCCCCTCACGCAGCACCTTGTAGTACATCATCGTGCCGCCGCAGATCAGCGGCAGGTGTCCGCGACTGAGGATCTGTTCAATCAGGCTCAGGGCGTCGTTGCGGAATTCGGCAGCGGAATAAGTCTCGGCGGGATCGCGGATATCAAGCAGATGATGCGGGACGCGTGCCCTTTCCTCGGCATTCGGCTTTGCGGTCCCAATGTCCATGCCGCGATAGATCGTCGCGGAATCCATGACGATGATTTCCACGGGCCAATGCTGAGCCACCGCCAGGCTGGCGGCGCTTTTGCCCGATGCGGTGGGACCGGCCAGGCAGATGATGGGAGGAGCGGAGGGCTTCATTGGCCGCGCAAAAACATGCGGTCCAGTTCGCCCATCGTCCATTGCAGCCAGGTGGGGCGCCCATGATTGCATTGGTCGGCGCGCTCCGTACGCTCCATTTGTCGAAGCAGCGCGTTCATCTCATCCACGGTCAGGCGACGATTGGCCCGTACGGAGCCGTGGCAAGCCATGGTCGCCAGCAGGTGGTTGCGCTGCTCGGTAAGCAGATTGGTGCTGCCCACGCCGGCCAGGTCGCGCAGTACCCCCTGGGCCAGCGACTCGATGTCGCCGTGCGCCAGCAGCGAGGGTACCGCACGTACGGCAATGGCGTTGGGGCCGGCTGCGGTCAGGGCGAGGCCGAGTTCTTCAAGCGTGTCCCGGTATTCCTCGATCAGTCCCAGGTCGCGCGGATCGGCGCTGAACACGACGGGCACCAGCAGTTCCTGTCTGGGAAGCTGGCGTTCGTCGAGCGCGCGCTTCAGCGACTCATACACCACGCGCTCGTGCGCGGCGTGCATGTCCACCAGAACGAGGCCCTTGCGGTTCTGCGCGAGGATGTAGACGCCATGCACCTGAGCCAACGCCTGGCCCAGGGGGTGGGGGTCGTCGGCAGGATCCGGAAGCGGTGGCGTATCGAGCGGGCGGTACAGCGACTGCCAGGCTTCTGCCGGCACGGCCGCGTCGTGAAGGGCGAAGGCCGACTGGTGTCCGGAAGGTGCCAGGCCAGGCGATTTCGCCGGGTAGCCGGCCGACTCGCGCGACGCAGGCGGCGCGGAAGAGACGCCATGATAAGGACTACCGCCAAAGGGGGCAGCACGCGGCGCCAGGGCTTCATTCCTGTTTGGAGCGTCGTGAGCGTCCGCCGCTTCGATTTCGCCACTACCAGCGACTGGTGCGCCATGGACGCCCGGCGTGCTGGCGAGCGCTTCGCCCAGTGTCTGGGACACGTAGCGATGGATGGCGCCGCTGTCGCGGAAGCGTACTTCATGCTTGGCGGGGTGAACGTTCACGTCGACCGTACCCGGATCCACGGACAGGAAGAGGATATAGGCAGGATGCCGATCACCATGCAGCACGTCTGAATAAGCCTGCCGCACGGCGTGGGCAACGTTGCGATCACGTACGAAACGACCGTTGACGTACAGATACTGGCGGTCCGCGCGATGGCGTGCGAGCGTGGGCCGCGTGATCAGGCCCTGCAGGGAAATCAGGCCCTGCTCGCGCTC
>JAJUGH010000082.1 GCA_029268265.1 Alcaligenaceae bacterium
CGGCGATCTCGCCCATGGAATCCGTTTCGATACGCATTTCGGCCATCTCTGTTTCCCCTTTCGGTGGCGGCTGGGGCCGTGGGGTGATCAACCCGGCACGGCCTGTGTCTGCAAATGGAACTTGCGGGCCCACGCAAGCGTGGTGTCCAGCATCCGGTTGGCGAACCCCCATTCGTTGTCGAACCATAGAAAGATGTTCGCGAAGCCATCGCCATTAGTCCGCGTCTGGCTCCCATCGATGATCACGGAATGTGGGTTGTGATTGAAATCGATGGACGCGTGTGGGTGGTTCGAATAGGCGACCAGGCCCGGAAAACGCCGGCTCAGTTCTTCGAGCGCTGCGTTCAGTGATGGCACGCTGACGTCGTGTCCGAGCTTCAGCATGAGGTCGATGGCGGATACGTTCAGTATCGGCACACGAATCGCCTTCGCCTGCACCTTCCCCTGCAACTGCGGCAATAAACGCTCCACCCCTTGAGCGAGGCCCGTCGATACCGGCACGATCGACTGCATGGCGGAACGTGTACGGCGCAGGTCCTTGTGATGGTAGCCGTCGATGAGCGGCTGGTCGTTCATGACCGAATGCAGCGTGGTGAGGAAGGCATGCTCGATGCCGAATTGCTCGTGTAACGCTGCCAGTACCGGAATGCTGGCGTTGGTGGTGCACGATGCGTTTGACACGACTTGTGCGTCGGATGGGACATCATCGTGGTTAATGCCGTAGACGACGGTGTAGTCAACGTCTTCCGCGCTTTCGCCGGGGTGTGACACGAGCAGCCGCGGGCAGCCGGAATCAAGAAAGCGGCCGAAGTCGGCACGACTGCCGTAATGCCCCGAGCACTCCAGCACCATGTCGAGATCCATGGCGCCCCACTGCACCGCTTCGGGCTCGCGCACGTGGGTGACGGCGATATCGCGGCCGTTCACGCGCAGGCCGCCGTCTATTTCCTCTATGGTCCCCGGAAAGACGCCGTGAGTGGAATCAAAGCGCGACAGATACGCCATCGTGGCAAGATCTGACGGCTCGTTGATTGCCACGATTTCGATGCGTCCGCCGGGCGCTTCGTGTAAAGCGCGCAGCACGCAACGACCAATTCGGCCGTAGCCGTTGATCGCGATTCTCAGGGGACGGGAAGACGTGTAGCGGCCACCCGATGGCGAAGTCACGTGTGTGCTTGGGGTTGCGGTATCCATTGCCTACACATGATAACGCCATCGTCTACGAAGACGATCAATACTGCAGGCTGTAGTTCAACTGCAATACGTCGAGACCGGGATTCGGGCGTTTGATGCCTGCGTTGGAGTAATGGGAGTAGCGCAAGCTCAGGCGGCTGTTCGGCGTCAGGAACATGCCCACACCCACATGATCGCCGAACTGGAAAGCGGTGCTGATACGCTCATCAGCGAAGCGGGTCCGAGAAAACACCGTGGCTCCAATACCTGCCTCGATGTAATAGCGATCGGACCAGGTCCAGCGCAGGAACGGCGTGGCGCTAAGTTGCCAGACACTGCCAGGGCTGCGCGAACCATCGGCATCCCAATAGGCGACGCCGAGTTCACCCACCAGATCGAGCCGGCTGCCACCGTCAAAGCGATAGTTCCACAGCGAGGCCGACTCCCATGCCAGTTCGGCACGCTTGTAATCGTCGCCCATGCCAAGGCGCAGACCTACGCTTGGCGACTCATATATCTCCTGGGCCGATACGGCGGAATGGCCTGACAGGGCTAGTACGGCGCACAGGCTTGTGGCGGCAAGTGCGCTGCGGTGGGTTCGATTCATGATGACTCTTCTTCTCGTTACTTGAATGGGCGCGGCAATTCTACTCCCTAGGGCAAATGCCTGAAGGCGCGAATCCCGGTATGCAAGCGGCGTGCTCAGGTGTTTTCCAGCCAGCCGCCGCCCAGCGAGCGGTAGAGCTGCACCAGATTCAGCTGCTGCTGGAGACGGGTTCCCAGCAATGCCTGACGCGCATTGAAAAGGGTGCGCTGTGCGTCAAGTACCTGCAGAAAGCTATCTACGCCCATCTCATAGCGCTGCACCGATAGTCCGTGCGTCCGCTCAGCCTCTTCAACCAGGTCTTCCAGCGCATCCAGTTGCCGCAGATAGCGGCTACGCGCGACCAGCGCATCGGCCACTTCACGGAAGCCTACCTGGATGGCGCGCTCATACCGGTTGATGCGGATATCGCGCTGCACATGCGCCAGATCCAGATTGGCTCGGCGATTCCCAAAGTCAAAGATGGGCAGATCCAGTCTGGGCAGGAAGGACCACGCGCCCGACCCTCCACTGAACAACCCCGATAGATCCGCACTGGCGGTGCCCGCCGTACCGGTCAATACGATGCGCGGAAAGAACGCGGCGCGGGCAGCGCCAATATTGCCGTTAGCCGCGCGGATTTCATGTTCCGCGGCAACAACGTCAGGCCGGTTCAGCAGGACGCTGCTCGGCAAGCCGGCCGGCACGCCGGCCACGTGCACGAGACCATCCACCGTCCGAGGGGCCTGCCCCAAATCGAGCACATCCGCGCTACCGGTCAGCAGCTGCAGGACGTTGCGATCCTGCTCCACCAGACGGTCAAACTCGGCCGTACTGCTGCGCGCATCGTGCAGCGCACCCTTGGCCTGACTGAGATCCAGTTGCGTGGCGATGCCCACTTGGTACTGGCGCTCCACGAGTTCGACCGTACGCTCTCTTGTCTGCTCCGTCTGTTGAGCCAGCTCCAGCAACTGGCTGTCGATGACCCACGCGAGCCAGGCGCCGGCGATTTCGCTCACCAGGCTGATATGTGCGCTGCGCCGTGCCGCCTCGGTGGCCAGGTAACGCTCCCTCGCTTCGGTGCTCATGCCGCGCAGGCGACCGAAGAAGTCCAGCTCGTAAGATGCCATGCCGCCCGCGGCATACTGGCCCAGGGTGGTCGTTTGCCCAGTAGGGGAAAGGTCCGCCGGGGTGCGCTGCCGTGCGCCCTCGCCATAAACACCCACCTGCGGAAGCAGGGGCGAGCGCTGGATGCGGTATTGCGCCCGCGCCGCTTCCACATTGAGCACCGCCTCACGCTGGTCCCGGTTATGTTCCAGACCGGTTTCGATCAGCCTCTGCAGTTGGGGATCGATGAAGACCTGACGCCAGCCGTCCAGCTTGAACGCGGTATCCGGCACAGGCGTTGCGCCCTGCCCTTGCGCAGGTTCTGCATCGCCAACCATTGTGGGGACCGGCGCCACGGGTTGCTCAAACTTGGGTGCGAAGGAGCACCCGGCCAGCGCGGCGAGGGTTGCGGCCGCCAGCCACGGGCGGATATTCGATGTTGCGATCATGGCTGGTATGCCTCCACTTCCTTGTCCGCGGGTTTCGGCGCGGGCTTTTTGCGTGTGAACAGTCCGTTCACCACGACATAGAACAACGGGATGAAGAACACGGCCAAGACCGTGGCGGTGATCATTCCGCCGATGACGCCCGTACCGATGGCGTGGCTGCTGCCCGAGCTGGCACCGCTGGCCATGGCAAGCGGGACCACACCCAGGATGAACGCAAGCGAGGTCATCACAATGGGCCGCAACCGCAGGCGTGCTGCATGGATGGCGGCCTCTATCACGCCCATGCCCTCACGTTCGTGCAGGTCGCGGGCAAATTCCACGATCAGGATCGCATTCTTGGCAGCAAGCCCGGCCGTGGCCAGCAAGCCGATCTGGAAGAAAACATCGTTGCCCAGGCCGCGCAACAGCACGGCGGCCGCAGCACCCAATACGCCCAGTGGAATCACCAGGATGACGGCCGTCGGAATCGACCAGCTTTCATAGAGTGCTGCCAGACACAGGAAGATCACGATCAGCGACAGCGCATAAAGCATGGGGGCCTGGTCGCCGGTGGCGCGCTCCTCGTAGGAAAGCCCGGCCCACTCAATGGTGAAGCCTTCCCGTAGTTTGGCAACGATCTCCTCCACGGCCAGCATGGCGTCGCCCGAGCTGTAGCCAGGCGCCGGTTCACCCAGTATCTCTACTGCCGGCAGGCCGTTGAAGCGGTCCATGCGTGGTGAGCCAATCTTCCAGTGACCCGAGGCAAAGGCCGAGAACGGCACCATTTCGCCTTCCGCATTGCGTACATACCACTTGCCGAAGTCCTCAGGCGTTACGCGAGACGAAGGCTCGCCCTGTACGTAGACACGCTTGACGCGGTCACCATCCAGGAAGTCGTTGACGTAGGCAGCGCCCCAGGCTGCGGACATCGTGGTGTTCACATCGGCGAGCGACAGGCCCATCGTGCGAACTCGTTCATCGTCGATGATGATCTGGTACTGCGGCTCATCGTTCATGCCGTTGGGCCGTACCATGGCGAGTGCCGGATGCTGCGAAGCTTCATACAGGAACTGGTCCCGCGCCTGCATCAGCGCGTCGTGTCCCTGCCCGCCACGATCCTGCAGGAAGAAGTTGAACCCCGTGGCGTTACCGAGCTCCTGAATGGCCGGCGGCGCGAACGCAATCACCATGGCGTCACGGTATTGCGCAAATTCGGCGTTGGCGCGCGCCACGACGGAGAATACGTCCTGGCCCTCACCCTTGCGGTCTTCCCATGGCTTCATCTGGATGAACGCGGCGCCCGAACTCTGGCCTCGGCCCGCGAAGTTGAAGCCGTTCACCGTCATGAGCGATTCCACGTTGTCGGCTTCCTCCTTCAGCAGGTAATCGGACAGTCGCGTCAGTACGGCTTCCGTCTGTTCACTGCTGGAGTTCTCCGGCAACTGCACCTGAACCACAAAGTTGCCCTGATCCTCGTCGGGCAGGAAGGAGGTGGGAATCAGCTGGAACATCCACCCTGCCGCCACGGCGATCACCAGGTATACCGCCATGAAGGCTCCCTTGCGACGCAGGACATGGCCGACACCACGTTCGAACTTGTCGGTGCCCGAGTCGAACTTGCGGTTGAACCACCCGAAGAAGCCGCGCTTCGGTTGATGACCATGGGCCACCGGCTTGAGCAGTGTGGCGCATAGCGCCGGCGTAAAGATGAGAGCCACGAAGACAGACAGCGTCATGGCCACGACGATGGTGATGGAGAACTGCTTGTAGATGACGCCGGCCGAGCCGCCGAAGAAAGCCATCGGTACGAATACCGCAGACAGCACGAGCCCGATGCCCACCAGCGCACCCTGAAGCTGCCCCATGGACTTGATGGTGGCTTCCTTGGGCCCCAGCCCTTCCTCGGCCATGACGCGCTCGACGTTCTCGACCACGACAATGGCGTCGTCCACCAGCATCCCGATGGCAAGCACGAGCCCGAACATGGTCAGGATGTTCAGATTGAAGCCGGCCGCGGCCATCACCCCGAACGTCCCGAGCACCACCACCGGCACGGCCAGGGCCGGAATCAGCGTCGCACGGAAGTTCTGCAGGAAGAGATACATCACCAGGGTGACCAGGATGATGGCTTCGATGAGCGTCATCACCACACTGGTCATGGAGGCTTCCACCACGGGCGAGGTGTCGTAGGGATAGACGATCTTGACGCCCTCGGGCAGGAAAGGTTCCTGAGCCTTCAGCACTTCCTTGACGGCTTCAACGGTCTCGAGCACGTTGGCGCCGGTCGCCAGCCGCAGTGCCAGTGCCGTGGCATGCTGGTTGTTGTACTTGGTCGAAATCGAGAAGTTTTCCGCTCCCCGGCTGACCGTCGCCACATCCTTGATGCGGACCTGGGAGCCGTCGCGATTCACCTTCAGAAGCACGTTCTCGAAGTCGGCCTCGGTCTGAAGCCGGGTCTTGCCCGACACGGTGGCAGACAACGACACGCCTTCCGCAGATGGCCGGCCGCCAAGCTGACCGGCGGATACCTGGACGTTCTGCTCTTTAATGGCAGCCATCACGTCGCCCGGCATGAGCGAGTAATTGTTCAGCTTGGCGGGATCCAGCCAGATGCGCATGGCGTACTGTGAGCCAAAGGCGAGGAAGTCACCCACGCCAGGCGTACGGACCACCTGATCCTGAATATTCGAAATCAGATAGTCGCCGAGCGCGAAGTTGTCCATGGCGCCGTCTTCCGACACCAGGGCACCGATGAGCATGAAGTTGATCTGGTATTTCACCACCCGCATGCCTTGCGCCTGCACTTCCTGAGGCAGCAAGGGCGTGGCCAGTTGCAGCTTGTTCTGCACCTGCACTTGAGCGATATCCGGATCAACGCCTTGTTCGAAGGTGACGATCATCACCATGCTGCCATCGGCATTGCTCTGCGATTGCATATATCGCAGGCCGTCGAGCCCATTCATTTGCTGCTCGATGACCTGGGCCACCGTGTCCTGAACAGTCTGGGCCGATGCGCCGGGGTAGTTGGCCACAATGGCCACCGCCGGCGGCGATACGTTGGGATACTGGCTGACCGGCAAGGAAAGCAGCGACAGCACACCGGCCAGCATGGTGGCAATGGCCAGCACCCATGCAAAGATGGGCCGGTTGATAAAGAATTTGGACATGGTTCGCCTGTTTCCTCTTATTGCGCGTCAGGCGTGTTGGGAGTCTGTGGCGCTGCGGCCGCTGTTTGAGCTGGCGCGTCTTCGGCTGCCTCGGTGGCGCCCTCTGGCGCGGCTGCCTGAGCCAGCTGCACAGTCGCGCCGGGGCGGACCTTCTGGCGTCCCTCCACGATGATGCGGTCGCCATCTTCGAGGCCGTCAGTGATCATCCACTTGTTGTCCACCATCCGTTCGTTAACGACGCGGCGTGGCTCGACACGGTTCTCTGCGTCGACCACATAAACGGTGGAGCTGCCATTTCCGAGCATCACTGCCTGGTTGGGCACCAGGTAGACGTCATCGCGGCGACCGCTGTCCACCAGCGCATGAACGAACATTCCAGGCAGAAGCTTGCGATCCGGGTTGGGGAACTGCGCGCGCAACGTCACGCTGCCGGTGCCGGGCGAGACCTCGACTTCTGAGAACTGCAGAACGCCCTCATGCTCGTACACGGACCCATCTTCAAGGCGCAGACGTACGACGGCGCTGTCGTCTCCGTCGCGCCGGATGCTGCCCGCCTCGAGCGCCTTGCGCAAGGCCATAAGTTCGACTGACGACTGCGTCATGTCGACATAAATGGGATCGAGCTGTTGAACGGTGGCCATGGCGTTGGGCTGACCATTTGTCACCAACGCGCCTTCAGAAACCGCAGAACGACCGATACGCCCTGAGATCGGCGAGCGTACCTTCGTGTATTCGAGGTTGATTTCTGCGAGGTCTGCTTCGGCCCGCGCTTGCAGATATGCCGCCTGAGCGTCGTCATGGGCTTGGCGGCTTACCGCCTGAACCTTGGAAAGTTCTGCATAGCGCTTGGCCTGAAGTTCGGCCGTGCGCAGGTTGGCGATCGCTTTCTTGTGAGCGGCCTGATAGGTGGCGTCGTCGATCTGATAGAGCTGCTCGCCGGCCTCGACGTCGGAGCCTTCGCGGAATAAGCGCCGCTCCACAATGCCGTTCACCTGTGGCCGAACTTCGGCCACGCGAAAGGCCGCTGTGCGGCCCGGGAGTTCATTGACGACGGTGATGCTTTGCGCTTGCGCCTCTTCGACCATCACTTCAGGTGGCGGCGGTTCGGACGGCGCGGCGTTATTCGCAGGACCGCAACCGGCGGCGACGAACGCCATCACGGCCAGGGCCAATGCGCTACGCCGTGCTGGTGATGCCGATCGCACTCCATCGTTCTCTTTCACTTCAACCTCGCTTTTTTGCTGCATGTCTTACACAGGCCAGGGGTGGCTGGCAGTTCCTGTATCGTCAGTTGATACCGGGTACCGAATTACGGTACTATACCACTTCGCGGTTGAGCGGTCCATTCTTCGGTACACCCGGCGTTCGAGTTGCGGCCGCCTTTAGCCAACGGGCCGGCCTCGAGCTGGGCCGGCCTCGAGCGCACAGGCGCGCGTCGCCATTGCCGAACACAGTTATGATCGCAAGAAACACAGGAGAGCCTGATGGAAAGAGATGAGGATCACCAAGGCGATGCCCGCGGTGGTGTCCAGGTCGTGTCGCGAACGGCGGCCATCATGCGAGCGCTCAGTGCGAATCCCGGTGGCTTGAGCCTCACGGCAATCGCGAAGGAAGTGGATTTGCCGCGCTCAACGGTTCAGCGGCTCGTGACCGCGCTGGAAGTGGAGGGCTTGGTCGATGTGAAAGGCCCGCACGGGGGAACGCGGCTCGGGCCTGCGATTGCCGAGTTCGTGGCCTCCGCCCACGCTGATATGGTGGTATTCGGCCGCCACCAGCTCAGACAATTGCTCGATGAGGTGAACGAGACGTGCAGTATCGTGACGGCGGTCAATGCCCGCAGCATGGTGCTGGAAACCATGGTCGCGGAACATCCGCTCAGGGTCGTTCTATGCGAGGGCTGGCAGATTCCCCTCTACGCTTCAGCCGGAGGCAAGGCACTGCTGGCCGCCTATGGTGATGACCTGATCGAGCAATTCTTCGAAGAAACGTTGGAGCCGCTCACCCCCCACACGCTTACGACCCGCAAGGCTCTGCTCGCTGAAATCGCCCGGATACGGGAAGACGGCGTGGCTTACGCGCGCAACGAATTCACGCCCGGTATCAGTACGCTGGCCACCATGCTGAATACGTCGATGGGCATCTATGCTTTCGAGGTGGCGATGCCTGATGCCCGCTTTGAGGCACGAGCGGCGGAAGTAAAGGCCGCGCTTCTGGCGCACCGTGAGCGTGTGCTGGCAGAAGCCGTGGGTTTCCAGCGAGACCGGCTTGCGGGAACCCTGGGCTTCTTCGATAGCACCGTTGTTCAGTCCTGAGCGGCTCGCTGACCAACGAGCCAGAGCCGCATGCAGTCGCGGGCGCGCTCCCGCAACAGGGCGGCGGCGTTCTGGCAGGCCTGGTCCAGGGTCATGGGCCCCGACACCACGCTGAACGCAGCGGTTACGCCCGTTTCTTCGTATAAGGCTTCGTAGCCGTCACCCAAGGAACCAGCCAGGCAGATCACGGTTGCCCCGTGTTGACGACCGTGCCGGGCAACGCCGGCCGGTGTCTTGCCGAGTAGGGTTTGTCTATCGAGCCGCCCTTCTCCAGTCAGCACGAGATCGGCGCCCCGCAACGCCGTGTCAAGATCGGCCAGTTCGGCAATCAGTTCCACCCCCGGACGAAACTCGGCGGCAAAAAAGGTCTTGATGACATAGCCCAGGCCGCCGGCCGCCCCGGTCCCCGGCGTTCTCGATTCGTCGCGACCGGTAGTCTCGGTGCACACTGCCGCGAAGCGGGCAAGCGCCTTATCGAGAAAGGTGACTTCGGCGGGCGACGCACCCTTTTGCGGGCCGAAGACGGCAGCGGCACCCTGCGGACCGCACAGGATATTGTCGACGTCCACGGCGATTTCAAAACGAACGTCGGCCAGCCGGGGATCGATGCCGGCGATGTCGATGCCGGCCAGCCTATGTAGCGCCCCGCCTCCGGGCGGCAGTTCCCCGCCCTCCGCGTCGTAAAGTCGCGCCCCCAGCGCCTGGAACAGCCCCGCTCCACCGTCGGTGGTTGCACTACCGCCCAGGCCCATCACGATGCGCTTCGCCCCTGCATCCAGCGCCTGAATGACCAGCTGACCCACGCCATACGTGCTGGCGCCGAGTGCATTACGCGCGTTGGGGGCGATGCGTTCGAGCCCTGCGGCTTCGGCCATCTCGATGAAGGCGGTTCCATCGCCCAGCCAACCCCAGTGGGCCGTGCATGGGCGTCCGTTGGCATCCCGCACCTCGGCGCTCTTGCGTTCGCCCCCGGTGGCCGCCAATACGGCATCAAGCGAGCCCTCGCCGCCATCTGCCATGGGAACGCATATCACCTCGGCATCGGGCGCCGCCTGTGAGACCCCTTCTGCGATGGCGTTGGCCGCCTCCATAGCCGTCAGGCTTTCCTTGTACGAATCGGGGGCCACCACGATGCGAAGCGTCATTGCACCACCTCGCGGTCAGCAGGGACCTGGGGCGCAGCGCCGGCCAGGACGTTACGGGGCGAGCCCTGTACGTAGGCTTCGATGTTGTCGATGAGTTGATCCGCGAGTGCTTGGGCAGCCTCGGCACTCGCCCACGCCACATGGGGGGTAAGAATGAAGTTCGGCAGATCCAGCAGCCCCATAAGGGGGTGATTGGCGGGCGGAGGTTCGGGCACGGTGACATCAATGCCCGCGCCCGACACCAGTCCCTGGTGCAGGGCGTCGGCCAACGCGTGGTCGTCAATCAGCGCGCCGCGTGCGGTGTTGATCAGCAATGGCTTGCGATGCATCTTGGCGAATTCCGCCGCGCCAAGCAGGTGTTGCGTGTGCGCGTTCAATGGGCAATGCAGGGTGATGACGTCGCTTTCGGCCAGTACGGTATCGAACGGCGTGTAAAGCGCGCCCATGTCCGTACGCCCCTTATGGGCGGCAAAAAGCACGCGCATGCCCAACGCCCGTCCAATACGGGCGACCGACTGGCCCAATGCTCCCGCGCCGATGATGCCGAGGGTCGAGCCTTCCAGATCGCGGATGGGGTAATCGAAGTAGCAGAATTGGTCGGCTTGCTGCCAGCGTCCCG
>JAJUGH010000083.1 GCA_029268265.1 Alcaligenaceae bacterium
ATGCGGGGCTCCATGGCGAGGGCCCGGCCCAGGTCGACGCGCTTCTGGAGACCATAGGGCAGACGCCCCACCGGCACCTTCCGATACGCCTGGATTTCAAGAAAATCGATAATGTTCTCGACGAACTCACGATGACGAATCTCTTCGCGTTCCGCGGAGCCCAGGCGGAAGGCCTGGGCGAGCACCCCGCTGCGCATGCGCAGATTGCGGCCCGTCATGATGTTGTCGAGTACGCTCATGCCCTTGAACAGAGCCAGGTTCTGAAAGGTACGGGCAACGCCCGATTCGGCGGCGCGCCGCGGATTCATCCGCGTATACGGGGTGCCCGCAAGCGTAATGACGCCTTCCTGCGGTGTGTACACCCCGTTGATGACGTTGAGCATCGAGCTTTTGCCCGCACCATTGGGCCCGATGATGGCGCGGATCTCATGCTCGCGGACATCGAACGAAATGTCGGTAAGGGCCTTCACGCCGCCGAATGCGAGCGAAATATTCCTGAGATCGAGGATCACCTCCCCGATACGCTGGTCACGACTTTGCATCATGGGTTATGCAGCCTTCTTGGTATTTCCGGGAAAGACCTTGGCGTCCAGGATGCTCAGGTCGGCGGCGATCCGGCCCTTGCGGCCATCCTCGAACTTCACTTCGGTCTCGATGTACTGGCTGCTGCGCCCTTCGAAGAGGGCCTCCACCAATACGGCGTACTTGTCGGCAATGAAGCCGCGCCGCACCTTACGGGTGCGGGTAAGTTCGTCGTCGTCCGGATCGAGTTCCTTGTGCAGCACCAAAAAGCGCGCTACCTGGGAGGCACACAGCTGCGGGTCGGCCGCCAGATCGGCGTTGACCTTTTCCACGCAGTCGCGAATCAGGCCGAGCACCTCTTGCTTGCCGGCCAGATCGGTATAGCCCGCGTAAGGCAGCCCGCGTCGCTCCGCCCAGTTGCCTACGGCTTCGAGATCGATGTTGATGAAGGCACAGACTTCCTCTCGGCCATTGCCGAAAGCCACCGCTTCCTTGATGAAGGGGAAGAACTTCAGCTTGTTCTCGATGTACTTCGGTGCGAACAGGCTGCCGTCTGCAAGCTTGCCCACGTCTTTCGCGCGGTCGATGATCTTCAGCTGGCCATCGGTGTCGAGATAACCCGCGTCTCCGGTGTGATACCAGCCGTCTTCCGTGAACGACTCGGCAGTGGATTCCGGATTCTTGTAGTACTCCTTGAACAACCCCGGGCTCCTGACCTGGATTTCGCCGTTCTCGGCCACGCGAATATCCACACCGGCGACGGGCGGGCCGACCGTGTCGGCACGTACCTGGCCGTCGGACTGCACGCACACGAACACCGATGTCTCGGTGGACCCATAGAGCTGCTTGAGGTTGATGCCGATGGAGCGATAGAACTCGAACAGGTCGGGACCGATCGCTTCACCGGCCGTGTAGGCCACCCGCACGCGGCTCATGCCCAGCGCATTACGCAGCGGGCCGTAGACGAGCAGATCGCCAAGCCTGTATTTGAAGCGGTCCCACGCGCTGACAGTGTCATCTTTATCCAGGATGCGTGTACCCACCCGGCGGGCCAATGCCATACACGTATGGAACAGCTTGCGTTTAAGGGCGCTGGCATCTTCCATGCGGATGGTGACCTGTGTGAGCAGGCCTTCCAGCACGCGTGGCGGCGCGAAATAGTAGGTGGGCCCGATGTCATGCATGTCGATGGAGACGGTGTCGGGCGACTCCGGGTGATTCACCGTGAAGCCGGTGACCAGAAACTGCGTGTACGAGAACATGTTCTGGCCGATCCACGCGGGCGGCAGGTAAGCCAGCACGTCTTCACGGTCGGTGAGCCGTTCGAGCTCCTGAATAACCACCGCTCGGTCGATGAGGGCATGATGCGTAAGGACGACGCCCTTGGGCTTGCCCGTGGTGCCTGACGTGTAGAACATGGCGGCGGGTTCATCGGGGCCCACGGAAGCGACGGCCTGGGCCACGTGTTCCGGATGGGCAGCCTTGAACGCCTGGCCCTTTTCCTCGAGCTGCTCGAAGCTCAGCAAGCCGGTATCACTGTAGTTTCGCAAGCCACGGGGATCGTCATACACAATATGCTGCAACGCCGGGCAGACTTCCCGGGCTTCGAGCATTTTGTCGACCTGCTCCTGGTCCTCCACCACGGCCACCGCAATCTCGGCGTCTTGGAGCACGTACAGCATTTCGGCCGCGATCGCGTCCTGGTACAGGGGCACCGGAATCGCGCCCAGATACTGCGCCGCGATCATTGCCAGGTACAGGCGGGGCCGGTTCTCGCCGACAATGGCGACATGTGCGCCCTTCGTGACTCCCAACGCCGCCAGCCCGTTGGCCAGCTGTTCGGCCTGGCGGGCGACATCACTCCAGGTGATGGTCTGCCAGATCCCGAGGTCTTTTTCTCGCATCGCAGGCCGCGCCCCGCGATGGCGGGCGTGGTGTTCCACCCATGCCGGAAACGTTTGCGGCAGGCCCGTTGTTGCGGTGGTTGCGTGTTGTGCCACCTTGTCTCCTTCAGTGCTATGGCAGCCCGTTCATTGCCAGGCCGTCCTGTTGTATCCGGATACGACAATTCTGCATCCAGCCTGAATAAGGTATCGTTTCGGCTTGGCTGTGACTGTCGCTGGTGTGACATTCATTCCGCGATAGGGGAAAGTCCTCATGACACTTGATGCAACGCTTCAGAGTTCTGCTGCCTGGTTTCCCTTGCTGGAAACGCAGGAGCGTGAGCGCGTGCTGCGCGACATCACCAGCACCCAGTACGCACCGGGCGCCATCATCGAGCGCAAGGGCGAACGTGCCACGGCGTGGCTTGGCGTGCAGAGCGGCCTGGTCAAGGTTTCGGTCGGGAACTCCGAAGGCAAACTGGCTTCGCTCATGGGGGTGCCGGCCGGCGGCTGGTTCGGCGAAGGCTCCCTGCTCAAGCAGGAACGCCGCAAATATGATGTGGTGGCTCTGCGGGAATCGCTGATTCTGCGGATGCCGGAGGCCACCTTCGCATGGCTGCTTGATCGCAGCATTCCGTTCAATCGCTATCTGCTCCATCAGCTGAACGAGCGCGTGGGACAGTTCGTGGGCAAGGCCGAATCCGACCGCCTGCTCGACCCTGAAGCGCGCGTGGCCCGGTGCCTGATCGAGCTGGTGAATCCCTTGCTGTATCCCGGCAAGGCGATGCGGCTGGACATCACCCAGGAAGAGATCGGTTATCTGGCGCGCATATCTCGCCAGCGTACCAATCAGGCGCTGCGCACCCTGGAAAGCGCCAAGCTGGTGAAAGTGGAATACGGCGCCGTGCACGTGCTGGACCTCGAAGGCCTGCAGTCGTACGGCACCTGAGCTTGCGCGGCGGTACCTGACGACGGCCGGTACGTGAATGATGGCTCATTATTGACGGCAAAACGCAACTGGCGCAGTGGGATAAACCCATGGTTTACCCCGAAATCTGCGCCCACTTTGATCCGTCCCCATATTGTCGACATGACCCGCCGCAGGGGGACGTAGTAAGCTTTCGGGTAAACCCTCCCATCGTGGGTGGGAGCAGAATTGCTTACTCTCTCGGCGAGACCGAAATATGTCACAACACAAAACGCACGCACTTCCCTCATACCTGGACGAGGCCCATGTGGGCCCCTGGGGCATCTACCTGGAACAAGTCGAACGGGTGACGCCCTACCTGGGGCACCTGGCCAAGTGGGTAGAGACATTGAAGCGACCGAAGCGCGTGTTGATCGTTGACATCCCGGTCGAACTCGATGACGGCACGATCGCGCACTTCGAAGGCTACCGGGTGCAGCACAACGTATCGCGCGGCCCAGGCAAGGGCGGCGTGCGTTACCACCAGGACGTGACGCTGTCTGAAGTCATGGCCCTGGCGGCCTGGATGTCGGTGAAAGCAGCCGCCGTGAATCTGCCCTTTGGCGGCGCCAAGGGTGGCGTGCGCATCGACCCACGCAACTATTCCCAGGCGGAGCTCGAGCGGATCACGCGCCGCTATACCAGCGAGATCGGCGCCATCATCGGACCGCACAAGGACATCCCCGCTCCGGACGTCAACACGAATGCCCAGACCATGGCGTGGATGATGGACACCTACTCCATGAACCAGGGCGCCACCAGCACCGGCGTGGTCACCGGCAAGCCCATTTCGCTGGGCGGCAGCCTGGGTCGGGTCGAAGCGACCGGCCGTGGCGTGTTCGTCGTGGGCACCGCCGCAGCCCGCCAGCACGGCATCCCTGTCGAAGGCGCGCGCGTCGCGGTGCAGGGCTTTGGTAACGTGGGCGGCACCGCCGCCCGCCTGTTCCATGATGCCGGCGCGAAGATCGTCGCAGTGCAGGATCACACCGGCACCGTGTACAACGACTCCGGTCTCGATGTCCTGCGCCTGCTCAGGCACGTCGAAGAAACGGGCGGCGTTGCCGGCGCACCTGAAAGCGAGTCGCTGGCCGTTGATGACTTCTGGGGCCTGGATACCGACATCCTCATCCCCGCCGCACTGGAAGGCCAGATCCACGAAGGGAACGCCGACCGCATTCGTGCACGCATCGTAATCGAAGGCGCAAACGGCCCCACCACGCCTGAAGCGGACGACATCCTCACCGACAAGGGAATCCTCGTCGTACCAGACGTCATCGCGAACGCCGGTGGCGTCACGGTCAGCTATTTCGAGTGGGTGCAGGACTTCTCCAGCTACTTCTGGACTGAAGACGAGATCAATGTGCGCCTGGAGCGCATGATGAACGAGGCCTACTCCTCGGTGGCCGGGGTCGCGGCCCAGCACAAGGTATCGCTGCGCACGGCCGCCTTCATCGCGGCCTGCTCGCGCATCCTCGAGTCCCGCGCCGTTCGCGGCCTCTACCCCTGACGGCAGAAGACGGCCAGCGGCACGCCATCGAGCAGGTCCGCCAGCCGTAGCGGCCCTTGCGAGGCACGCAAGGGTCTGCCGTGCAGAATTTCACGCCAGCTGCCTTCTCCGGCCGGCAGCTGGAGCGTCGCATCTCCCCACAATTCTCCAGGCAGTCGCGGCGCACCGTCCGCGGTCTCCTGGACGTGTGCGCCGCACTTGACGCCCGCCACCACCACGACCTCGTCGTTTCGGGAAAACGCCACAAGTCTCTGCGGACATCCGCCCGCCACCGCCAGCGGCCGATAGTCTCCCGCGAAGGCTTCGGCCTTCTCGTGCCGCAGCTGCAGCAGCGTTGCAATGAGCGCCTGCTTGACTCCCCCCTCATCCCACGCCGCAGCATCCCAGCGTGCCGATTCCAGTGGTGGCCCCACGCCTGCGCCGTTGGAACGTTCATGCAGCGACTCCAGATACCGTCGCCGCAAGCCATAATCAACGGGACGGCGGTTGTCCGGATCCACGAGCGAGAAATCCCGCAGCTCCGTGCCCTGATAGAGATCCGGCACCCCAGGGCTCGTCATGCGCAAGGCGGTTTGAACCAGTCCGTTCACGATGGCGCCGGGCTCAATATGCTTCACAAAGGCTTCAATATCGCCGAACACGCCGGGGTCGCCGCCGGCAGCCAGCTCATGAAGATATGCCAGGCACGCCTCTTCGGTGGCCGTATCGGGCTCGAACCAGCTCGAGTGTCGTTTGCCCTCTCGCAGCGCCTTTACCAGCCAGTCACCCACGCGCTCCACGAAGGCGCTCACGCCCTCTTCATCGTCCGCACGCAAGCCGGGCGGCCAGGCACCTACCAGGGTCTGCATGAGCATGTAGCGCACATCGGTCGGCACCGTGTCAGTGACCGCGTGTCCTTCCTCCATCCATTTGCAGCATCGGCGCCACCAGGCTTCCGGGATCTCGGACAGCACGGCCAGGCGCGCCCTGACGTCTTCCCCACGCTTATGGTCATGCGTGGCCGTGGCCAGGAGGCCGAGCGGTTGCAAACGCGTCCGCTGCAGATTACTGGCATGGAACTCTTCCACCGTGGCGGCGAATACGGAAGGATCGGAGCCGACTTCGTTACGCGACAGGAGCGAGCCATAGCGGTAGAAGACGGTGTCCTCCAGCGCCTTGGCAGCCAGCGGCGGCGTCAATTGCTGGAAGCGCCGTACGATGGTGCGCGCGGCATCGGTGCCCGGTGCCTCGCCTCCCAGCTTGCGGTCCAGCCATCGGAGCATGGCTGCGTGACGCTCCGCCCGGACCTGCTTCGACTGGACGGAACTGGCCGCTGGTCCGGGTTCGCCTTCCAGCCGCTCCTGTGCGCAGCGCAAAGCGCGGTCGAACCAGGCCTGGTCCGTCTCGGCACGCGCGGCGTCTTCGACATAGCTGCGGTAAGTGGGAAAGCAGCACAGCAGCGCATCAAGTACGGCGGATAGCTCCCTGGTCGCCCAGTCGCGGGCTTCGGCATCTTGCTGCGCGGCTGCCCTAAGTAGCTGAAACAGCGTTTCGCGCTCCGCCACGAAGTGACGATCCAGCAGCTCCTGCCGCGCCTCGCGCAGCCAGGCTTCGGGCGGTCGATCATCACCTGATACCCGCGCCCACGCGCCGGCAAGCGCCGACAGGCCGTCGCCATCGTGCAGCAGCGCGCCCACATCGGCGGCAAAATCGTAGCCGGTCGTGCCGTCCACCGCCCAACGATCGTCCAGGGTTTCGCCGGGCGCAAGTATCTTCTCCACGACGATCCAGGGTTCCGTGCCGTCCTGGCGCCCCCCGCCTTCGGCGCGAGCCTGCTTCATGGCTTCGCGCAAGCGGCGGCAGTAGTCCAGAGGTTGTGCCAATCCGTCCACGTGATCGATCCTCAGACCGTCCACCACCCCTTCGGCGTAGAGACGCAAAGGCAGCTCATGAACCGCCCGAAAGACATCATCGCGTTCGACCGTCACACCGATGAGGCCACTCACCTCGAAAAAGCGCCGCCAATTGATGAGGTCGGCCGCACGGTGCCACCATGCCAGGCAGTAGTGTTGCCGCTCCAGCAGATCATGGAGTTGCTGGCGCCCCTGCTCGTCATCCGGCGCGTGGGCGCGCAACAGCTCTTCAACGGACGTATCGGTTGGCAAGCTGCCCGGCGCGATGGGCCATGGAACTCCGTGTGCAGTGACGTGCAGACCCCGCTCGGCATCATGCGAAAGCCGGATATCGCCCGCTCTCAAGGCATCGGGGTAAGGCTTGTCCAGGAACGGAGCGAGGAGCTTCCCGCGCAATATGGACGATTCCCAATCGATATCGAACCACTGGGCATAGGCGCTGGCACGCCCATGGGTCAGTACGTCCCACCCCCAGGCGTTATCCGGATGAGTGGCCATATGGTTGGGCACGATATCCAGCAATATCCCCATGCCGGCGTCACGGGCGCGGGCCGACAGTTCCCGCAGGGCGTCTTCTCCCCCCCGTTCCTCGTCCACGCGCATGTGGTCCACGACGTCATACCCGTGATTGGACCCCGGGCACGCCCGCGACACAGGCGATAAGTACAAGTGGCTCACGCCCAGCCTGGCGAAGTAGGGAAGGTCGCGCGCCGCGTCGTGCAGGGTATAGCCGGCGTGCAGTTGCAAGCGCAAAGTGGCGCGCGGAGAAATCATTTCGCTGCTCCCGGTGGGCCGTTCTTGTGACCGCCGCCGGCGGCGGAAGCTTCGTTCTTCTGACCGCCGCCAGGGCCGGAAGCCTGTTGGCGCGCCCGTCGAACGACGGACAGCAGGCTCAACGCCTCCTCGCCCTGCAGCAGCTCATCCACCGTTGCATCCAGCACCCGGCGCCAGTTCGGATGTATGTCCTCTGGTGAATCAGCGAGGCCGCAGCCGCCGGGAAGATTGGGCTGATCTTCCAGCCCCAACACGTCTTCGAGAGACACCTGGAAGACTGTGGAAGGCGTCCCGGCGACATAGGCCATGATTTCGGCAATCGGCGCATCCTCCGGCAGTGCCGTGTTTGCATCGGCGACGCCCGCCTGCTGCATGGCCAGCCACAGGGCCTCCTTTTCGGCGTTGCGCTTGCTGAGCTGGCGTTCAACCTCTTCGGCATCGTATTCGCGCTGGCGCTCGCGCCAAGCGATGTCACGGCCGACCCACCACCCGCGCACCGTGGGGAGGTCATGGGTGGTGATCATGGCCATGGAATGTTCAGCCCAGTCCTGGGGCTGCCGGAACACCGGCCGGTCGCCGTCCTCCTGCTCGAACCACAACACACTCATGCCGAGCATGCCACGTGAGTCCATGGCTTCGTTGAAGTCCTCGGGCACCGTACCCAGGTTCTCGCCTACCACCACGGCATCGTGCCGCCATGCTTCAAGCGCCAGCAGGTCCATGAGCTCGTCGCGCGGAAATTGCAGGTAGGCACCTTCGGATGCCCGCGCCCCGGTGGGCACCAGCCACATGCGCGCCAGCCCCATGGCGTGATCCACTCGCAGTCCACCCGCATAAGCCAGTACGGCCTGCAGTGTCTCGATGTAGGCCTGATAGCCACTCTGCTGTAGCGCCCGCGGAGAGAAGGCGGTGAGCCCCCAATCCTGCCCCTCGGGCTGAAACAGATCGGGCGGCGCGCCTACGGACACCCCGCTCATGATCTGGCCCTGACGACTCCAGGCGTGGCTGCCGCGAGGGTCCGTACCAATGGCCAGATCGGCGATCAACCCCAGCGGCATATCGCAACGGGCGCAGGCCTGTGCATCCGCCAGGCTACGCGCCGCGAGCCACTGCAGGAAGGCATGGAAGCGCACGTCTCGCTCGTGCTCCCGGGCGTAACGCCGCACGGCCTCATTGTCGGGATCCCGGTACTCGGCCGGCCAATCCTGCCAGCCATGACCGGGGCCGAGATCACTGGAGAACTGAGCGTGCAATGCCTCATAGCAGGCGTGGCGCTCCAGCGCATCGCCGCCCTCGCGACGAAACGCAAGAAAGTCACCCAGTATGTCGAGTGGCTGAAGCGCGTCGAACGCCTCGAACAATCTGTGAAATTGTGCCAGGCGGCGGGCCTGGATGGCCGGCCAATCCATGCAGCCGTTCGCGTCGACATCGATCCGGGAGGCTTGCTGAATCAATGGACGCAGCATCGTGTCATCGAACACCGTACCCGGGTCGGCGTACATCGCATTCAGGAAGAGGCGGCTGGACGGCGAATAAGGACTGTATCGGTCCGGGTCCGAAGTGAACATTGCATGGACCGGGCTGATCGCCAGCCCCGCAGCGCCGAGCTCGCCGGCCCGCCGCGCCAGGGTGCGCAACAGCGAGAAGTCTCCGCCGATCTCCCAACCCGCCGGCATCACTCCACCTTGCGGGGCGGCTTGAGACTCCGCTTCAGCGCCCGGCGCCGCGCTCCGCCGCAAGCTGTAGATCTGCGCCCCCAGTACCCACGCCCGGCCCGAGCCGCCATGCCGTCTCTGCAGCTCCTGTACCGATGGACAGCGCGACGGAACCACGGCAATCGTGCAATCGACGCCTCCCATTTCCAGGCGGTGGTAGCCCGGCCGAGTGATGTCCGATATGGCGGCCATGCCCCCGCCCAGGTCGCGTGCCGTACCCATGATGCACTTGCCGTCTTCCATATGGAGGCGGTAATGCAGGGATCCTTGGCGGCGCAGCACGACCGGCGCACCCAGCCGCACAACCGTCATGCGTGGAGGGCCGTTCTGCTTCGCATCCTTGAGCTCGCGCAGGCTTTCCCGGCACTGCGCTTCACTACCGCATGGGAGTCCGAGCGTCTCGAGCAGCACCCGCAGCGAATCGGGCGACACAACGCGATCCTGACGGTGCGCGTCGCGCCACTCCACTTGCAACCCGGCCCCTACGGCAAGCTCATTCAATAAGGTGTCGCCGGATCCGCTCATGATGGTTCGCGTTTATCAGTGGCAGGAGCCGCCACACGGGTGGCAAGAGTGGTGTAGGCCGGCAGAAGGCCTGCCAGCAGCGATGCCGTCGCGCCTTGGGTGCTTTCGTGAAAGACCGTTTCGGCGGCATCCCGCAGCCCTGGCGCCATCTTCACGTTCTGGTCTGAGAGGTTGCAATACAGGCTGAGCCGCGAGCCATCGCCCAGCACCCAGCGGGCCACGACACAGCCGTCGCCCAGCACAGAAACGGATTCGCACGTCGTACCCCTCAGTGCCGGCACAATGATTTCGCGGCGCAACGCGAGCAAATCGCGGTAACGGGTGCGCCAGCGTTGCGCCCGCTCGCTATAGGCGCTCTCAACCTTGCTGCGCTCCCAACTTTCAAGCGCGTTGGGATCGGGAATATCATCCTGCTCGCCATGGAAGTCCGGGAACTCCGAGCGACGCCCGCGCTTCACTGCCTCGGCGAACTCTGGGTCCGCAAAGCTGGTGAAGTAGAGAAAGGGGGTATCG
>JAJUGH010000084.1 GCA_029268265.1 Alcaligenaceae bacterium
GGACCGAACAGCGTAAACAGCGGGATGGAGATGGCCCCCAGCTTATGAGCGGCGATGTGCCCATAAGCCGTTTCGGGGCACTGCGGCAATAGAATCGCAACGCGGTCGCCCTGTTGGATCCCGGTGTCCCGCAAAAGATTGGCCAGCCGGTTCGATAGAACGCGCAGCTGGCCAAAGCTGTATTCCGCGGGCCTCCCATCCCCCGATATATGGATGAGCGCAACCCGGCCGGGCTCACGAGCAGCCCACTTGTCACAAACGTCCACGCCCATGTTGTAGCGGGCGGGGACCTCCCAGGAAAACCTGTGGCGCAGATCCTGGTACGTTGTGGCAGTGGGCAGCATGGTGGTCGACCCCTACGAAAAAGTGGGCGTTATTCCACGGGAACCAGCGGAATCATTTCGGCAATCTTCGCCTTCCATTTCGCCGGGCCGGTCTGGTGAACCGACTCGCCGGTGGCGTCCACGGCTACCGTGACCGGCATGTCTTTGACATCGAATTCATAGATGGCTTCCATGCCCAGATCCTCGAACGCCACGACGCGCGCATTGCGAATCGCCTTCGAAACCAGATAGGCGGAGCCGCCCACGGCCATGAGGTAGGCGGACTTGTGCTGGCGGATTGCTTCGATGGCAACTGGACCGCGCTCGGCCTTGCCCACCATGGCGATGAGGCCGGTTTTCTCGAGCATCATGCCCGTGAACTTGTCCATGCGGGTGGCTGTCGTGGGGCCGGCGGGGCCGACGACTTCTTCACGGACAGGGTCGACCGGGCCGACGTAGTAAATGATGCGGTTCGTGAAGTCCACCGGCAGCGACTCGCCGCGCTCGAGCATTTCCTGGATGCGCTTGTGTGCTGCATCACGGCCGGTGAGCATCTTGCCGGACAGCAGCAAGGTCTGGCCCGGCTTCCAGCTGGCGACTTCCTCGGCGGTGAGCGTATCCAGATTCACCTGGGTGGACTTGTTGTAGTCGGGCGCCCACTTCACGTCGGGCCAGTTCGACATGGCCGGCGGCGTCAGCACCGCGGGGCCCGAACCATCAAGTTCGAAGTGGACGTGCCGTGTGGCCGCGCAATTCGGGATCATGGCCACCGGCTTGGAAGCCGCGTGGGTCGGGAAAGTGTTGATCTTGATGTCGAGCACGGTGGTCAGGCCGCCCAAGCCCTGTGCCCCAATACCGAGCGCATTCACCTTCTCATAGAGTTCGATGCGCAGCTCTTCGAGCTTGTTCTGCGGGCCGCGTTGCAGCAGTTCGAACATATCGATGTCTTCCATCAGCGCCTGCTTGGCCATCAGCATCGCCTTCTCGGCGGTGCCGCCCACGCCGATGCCCAGCATGCCCGGAGGACACCAGCCGGCGCCCATCGTGGGGACGGTCTTCAGCACCCAGTCGACCAGGGAATCACTGGGATTCAGCATGGTGAACTTCGTCTTGTTCTCGGAGCCGCCGCCTTTGGCAGCGACCTGCACGTCTACGCGGTCGCCCGGCACGAGCTCCACGTTCACGATACAGGGGGTGTTGTCGCGTGTGTTCTTGCGCGTGAAGAGAGGATCGCTCAAGACCGACGCGCGCAAGGGGTTGTCCGGATTCAGATAGCCACGACGCACACCCTCGTCACAGAGCTCCTGGATGCCGCGGCTGGAATCGATGCGCGCGTTCATGCCGATCTTCAGGAAGACGTTCACGATGCCGGTGTCCTGGCAGATCGGGCGCTTGCCTTCCGCGCACATGCGCGAGTTGGTCAGGATCTGCGCAATGGCGTCCTTCGCGGCCGGGTTCTCTTCGCGCTCGTAGGCACGTGCCAGATGCTGGATGTAATCGGCCGGGTGGTAGTAGCTGATGAACTGCACCGCATCCGCGATGGATTGTATGAGGTCGTCTTCTTTGATCAGGGTAGTCATGATGCAATCGGTGGAGAGAGATGATGGTTTACTTGCCGGTCCAGACGGGTTCGCGCTTCTCGGCAAAGGCGGTGGCGCCTTCCTTGGCGTCGGCCGAAGTGAAAATGTGTGCAATGCGCGGTCGTTGAAGGTCGAACATGTCCTCGGGGCGCCAATTGCGCGATTCGGCAATGATGCGCTTGGCTGTCTGCACTGCCAATGGGCCATTGCGCGCGATCTGGCCCGCCAGCTGAAGGGCGGTCTCCAGCGCCTGCCCCGGTTCAACGAGGCGATTGACCAGGCCGTAGTGATGGAAGCGTTCGGCCGGGAACATGTCGCCGGTGAGCACGGCTTCCATTGCGATGTGATACGGGATACGAGCCGGCAGGCGAACCATGCCGCCCGAGCCCGGCACGAGGCCACGCTTGACCTCGGGCAGGCCGAATGTGGCGTTGTTGGCGGCCACGATCAGGTCGCAAGCCATGGCGACTTCGCAGCCGCCGGCCAGGGCATAACCTTCTACCGCGGCGATCAGGGGCTTGCGTGGGGGCCGCTCGCACAGCCCCGCGAAGCCACGGTCGCCCGCATAGGGCCGCTGACCGGTCGCGGCGAACGCTTTCAGGTCCATGCCCGCACAGAAGGTATTGCCCGAACCCGTGAGTACGCCGATCACCAGCGAGTCGTCGGCATCGAGGCGATCAAACGCCGCTGCCAGCTCCTGGGCGGTCTCGTAGTTGATGGCATTGCGTGCCTGCGGCCGATCGAGCGTGATCACCAGCACTCGGTCCATCACTTCGACTTTAACGAACTCCGACATGATCGATTCCTTCTGTTGGGTCGCCGAACCGGTTCGACGACGTTCGCGGACAACCACATATGATACGACCATTTGAAACAGCCGCCTGCACGCTGATCGGGCGCGCTACGGGCGGAAGACGCTAAAATCGTAGAATTTTGCGGCTTGCCGCGCCTTCATCGGCCATACGTTCATGCTCACTTTTCAGCAGATCATCCTCACCCTGCAGCAGTACTGGGACAAACAGGGCTGCGCGCTGCTCCAGCCCTATGACATGGAGGTAGGCGCGGGCACCTCGCATACGGCGACCTTCCTACGCGCCATCGGCCCGGAACCCTGGCGCGCCGCATATGTTCAGCCGTCGCGCCGCCCCAAGGATGGCCGCTATGGCGAGAATCCGAACCGGCTGCAACATTACTACCAGTACCAGGTGGTGTTGAAGCCCGCCCCTCCCGAGATCATCGATCTGTATATCGGATCTCTCGTTGCACTGGGCATCGACCCCAAGGAACACGATGTCCGCTTCGTGGAAGACGACTGGGAAAACCCCACGCTGGGCGCCTGGGGCCTGGGCTGGGAAGTCTGGCTAAACGGCATGGAAGTAACGCAGTTCACCTATTTCCAGCAAGTCGGTGGGCTGGACTGCTATCCGGCCACCGGCGAAATCACCTACGGTCTGGAACGGCTCGCGATGTACCTGCAAGGCGTGGAAAGCGTGTACGACCTGGTGTGGACCCGTGCCGCCGACGGCACCACAATCTTCTACCGTGATGTCTTCCATCAGAATGAAGTCGAGCAGTCGGCCTACAACTTCGAGCACGCCTCCACCGAAATGCTGTTTGCGCACTTCAGCGACTATGAAGCCGAAGCGAAACGCATGATCGAGGTGCCGCTGGCGCTG
Source organism: Alcaligenaceae bacterium (assembly GCA_029268265.1). Lineage (GTDB taxonomy): Bacteria > Pseudomonadota > Gammaproteobacteria > Burkholderiales > Burkholderiaceae_B > Yanghanlia. Next base: position 3,580 of record JAJUGH010000084.1, read on the forward strand.
CCGGCGTACGAAGCGACCCTCAAGGCCGCCCACACTTTCAATATGCTGGACGCCCGCGGCGCCATCAGCGTGACGGAAAGGGCCGCCTACATCGGCCGGATCCGCAACCTTTCGCGCAGTGTGGCGCAGGCGTATTACGACTCTCGCGAGAAACTAGGATTCCCCATGTTGGCCAATCGCTCCGTCCTGGAGGTCGCAGAATGACCTCGCAGCCGCAAACCCGTCCCCTGCTGGTCGAACTGCTTACCGAAGAGCTGCCCCCCAAGGCGTTGCAGCGGCTCGGCCAAGCCTTCGCCGAAGGCCTGCGCACCTCGTTGCAGCAACAGAACCTGCTGGCCGAAGCCTGCGCAGTGCGCCCCCTGGCGACACCGCGGCGCCTGGCCGCCAAGTTCGATGCCGTGTTGAAGCAGGCACCCGAGCAGCAATACACCGAGAAGCTCATGCCGGCGAAGGTCGGACTGACTCCCGAAGGCGAGATGACGCCGGCGCTGCAGAAGAAGCTGCAATCAAAAGGCCTCGGCCATCTCACGGTTGCTGAACTGGTCTCTGAATCCGACGGCAAACAGGATTACCTCTATGCTCAGGGTGTAGCCCAGGGCGAGAGCCTGCAGTCGGGCCTGCAGAAGGCATTGGACAAAGCCATCACGCAGCTTCCGATTCCCAAGGTCATGCGCTATCAGCTGGCCGACGGCGTGAGCAGCGTACGCTTCGTGCGGCCGGCTCACCGTCTTATTGCGCTGTGGGGCGAGGATATCGTTCCAGTGCAGGCGCTGGGCCTCTCGGCCGACCGCCACACCGAGGGCCACCGCTTCATGAGCGAGGGCGTACTCGAGATCCCCTCGGCCGACCAATACGAACCGATACTGCTGGAGCAAGGGCGCGTCATGGCGGGCTTCGAAAGCCGCCGCGCCGACATCCTGCGCCAGCTGCATGATCAGGCCAATCGCCTGGGCGCCACCATCGGCAAGGGCGCCGAAGTCGACGCCTTGCTCGATGAAGTCACCGCTCTGGTCGAGCACCCCACCGTCTACGTAGGCGAATTCGAACCGGAATTCCTGGCTGTTCCGCCCGAGTGCCTCATTCTCACCATGCGGCTCAACCAGAAGTATTTCCCCCTGTTCGAGCCTGAATCCGGCAAGCTGACGCACCGGTTCCTGATCGTCAGCAACATGCAGGTGGGCAATCCGGTACACATCATTGAGGGCAACCAGCGTGTAGTGCGGCCGCGCCTTGCCGATGCGCGGTTTTTCTTCGAGACCGATCGGCGCACGCCGCTCGCCGAACGGGTGCCGCAACTGGCCACCAGCGTCTATCACAACAAGCTGGGCTCCGTGCTGCAGCGTGTCGAGCGCATCCGCCGCATTGCGACGCACATTGCCGAACAGCTCAATTCCGACACTCGGCTTGCTGATCGCGCCGCCCTGCTCGCCAAGGCCGACCTCAACTCCAACATGGTCGGCGAATTCCCCGAGCTGCAGGGCATCATGGGCGCCTACTATGCCCAGGGCGACGGCGAAGCCCCCGAGGTGGTCGACGCCATCCGCAATCAATACCGCATCCGGCTCGACGCCCCCGTTACGCCCGCGTCTCTCACGGCGACCGTTCTGTTCATGGCGGAGCGTCTCGAGGTACTGGTGGGCATCTGGGGGATCGGCCTGGCCCCCACGGGTGAGCGCGACCCCTACGGCCTTCGCCGCGCGGCGCTTGGCCTCATCAGCGCCTATGAACAGCTCGCCGCAGGCGGTCAGCTGCCGATCGACGATCATGAAACACTGCGGCTCGACTCACTCCTCGCGTTCGCAGCTACCACCTTCGAACCCGGCACGCTGGCAGAAGAGACCCTGCCTGCCGTAACCGAATTCATTTACGAGCGTTATCGCAATCAGCTGAGCTCGCACGACCGCAATGTCGTGGAAGCCGTCCTGGCCTTGCGCCCGCCGTTGCACCAGGTGGTGGGCCGCATTCAAGCCTGCGCCCAATTTGCCCAGTTGCCGGAAGCCGCCAGCCTGGCTGCTGCCAACAAACGCATCAGTAATCTGCTCAAGAAGGCGGAAGCCGAGGTCGGCAAGGTTGACGCCGCCCTGCTCGCGGAACCCGCCGAGCGGGCGCTGGCCGCGCGCATCGATGAACTGACCCCGGTGGCGGACCAGGCCTTCGAGGCGGGTGACTTCTCCGGGTCGCTGGCCACGCTTGCCGACGCCCGTGCTGCCGTCGACGCCTTCTTCAACGACGTCATGGTCATGGTCGATGATGCGGCATTGCGTCTGAACCGTCTGGCGCTCCTCGGCCGGCTGCATCGCAGCATGAATCAGGTGGCCGACATCTCGAGGCTCGCACAGTGAACCTGGTCATCCTCGACCGCGACGGCGTCATTAACGAAGACAGTGACGCCTATATCAAGTCGCCGGCGGAGTGGCATGCCGTGCCGGGCAGCCTCGAAGCCATCGCCCGCCTCTCCCGTGCGGGGTGGCGGGTCGTCGTCGCCAGCAACCAGTCCGGGCTGGCTCGCGGCCTCTTCACCATGGACACGCTCAATGCCATCCACGCCAAAATGCGTTGGGAACTCGCACAAGTCGGCGGCTACATCGACGCGATTTTCGTCTGCACCCACGGTCCGGATGACGGATGCCGTTGCCGCAAGCCGGCACCCGGTCTGTTCGAGGACATCGCGCGCCGTTACGACGTAAGCCTGAACAATGTACCGGCCGTCGGCGATTCGCTGCGCGATTTGCAAGCCGCCACGACGCTGGGCTGCGCCCCGTGGCTCGTGCGCAGCGGCAAGGGGATGCGTACGCTTGAAAAAGGCGGCCTGCCGCCCGATACGCAAGTGCGCGACAACCTCAGCGCCATCGTCGACGAATGGCTGGCGGGAGCATGATCATGGCGTTTCTGCGTGCCGTCATTTACCAGGCCTTTCTGATTATCACCGTCATTCCATATGCCATCATGTGCGTGCTCTGCGCGCCACTGCCCCTGCGCTGGCGCTACAACATCACACTCGGCTGGCCCCGGATGGCCGTGTGGGGCGCCAAGGTGATCCTGGGCATACGGTGGCAGGTGAAGGGCTGGGAAAACTTCCCCGACGCCGCCGCGGTGATTCTGTCCAAGCACCAGTCGGCATGGGAAACCATGTTTCTGGCAGCTCACCTGCCGCGGGACGCCTGCTTCGTCTACAAACGCGAACTCCACCGCATTCCCTTTTTCGGATGGGGCCTGGCGCTACTGCGCATGATTCCGATCGACCGCGCAAAGGGGCGTGATGCCGTCGACCAGGTGATCCGCCTGGGCCGGCTGCGCCTCGAAGAGGGCCGGTGGCCCCTGCTGTTTCCAGAGGGCACTCGAACCGCCCCGGGCTCTGCCGGTCGCTACAAGATCGGCGGCGCGCTATTGGCCACCGCTGCCGGGGTCCCGGTAGTGCCCATCGCACACAATGCCGGTGAATACTGGCCCCGCCGCGCATTTCTGAAGAAGCCGGGAATGATCACGGTATCGGTCGGCCCGCCCATCCCGACCGAGGGTCTCAGCGCGCCGGAGGTGATGCGCAAGGTCGAGACCTGGATCGAAGGTGAGATGCGCGTGCTGAACCCCGAGCGTTATGGTGGCTGACCGCCAGCTTTCCCTGTTCGACGCTACGCAAACCGCCAAACCGGCGGTGCCCGAGTCAGCGGGCGCTGACGATACCCCGGCGGTTCCTGCCCCATTGCGCGCCGTGCGTGCAGGATCGGGTTTGACCCCATCGCAGCCGGAGAGCGGTCCGCGGATTCCCCTGGAGCGGCCGCTGGAATTGCCCGACGGCTGTCAGTGGATCGAAATGGCCACGACCGCCGGACCGGTCGGCTTCATGCTGCGCCGGTCGCGGCGCAAGACCGTGGGGCTGGCGATTACGGATGACGGACTGCTGGTGACTGCACCTGGCTGGGTGTCGCGTAAACAGCTGGCAGAAGTGGTGCAGGCCAAGGCCCCGTGGATCACGCGCAAGCTACAGGCGCTGCACGAACGGCAACAGCAATCGGCGGTCGCGGAAGCCCAGTGGCGTAATGAAGGCCGCTTTCCCTACCTGGGTGCGCAGATCTCGCTGGCGGTCCGGCCGGATCTGCGAGCCCCGCACTTCAGCGGCGAAGCGACGGCGCCGGTATCGGGCGACGTTCTCTCGCTTCCATTACCCGCCGACAGCACCAACGACCGTATTCGCGAGCGGTGCTATGCATGGTTGCAGAAGCAGGCACGAAGCTATTTCGATGCACGGCTGGCGCATTTCTGCGAATTGTCCGGCGTCACGCTCCACGCCTGGCGCATTGCCTCGCCAGCCGGGCGCTGGGGCTCATGCAGCAGCGACGGACGCATCATGCTGAATTGGCGGCTGATACACTTTCCTTCGTACGTCGTGGACTACGTGGTGGCTCACGAAGTGGCCCACCTGCGCCACATGAACCATGGGCCGCAGTTCTGGCGTGAGGTCGAACGCCTATACCCGGACTATGCACGGGCGCGCCAGGCGCTCCGGCCCCATCATCCCGGCAGTCTTCCTCTGCTGTAGGAAGACACTGCCGCCTCAACAACAGGAGTATTCATGCGTATTCTTCATACGATGCTGCGCGTCGGCGATCTGGAAAAGTCACTCGACTTCTACACCAACGTTCTGGGCATGCGCCTTCTGCGCCGCAAGGACTACCCGGACGGTAAATTCACGCTTGCCTTCGTGGGCTATCAGGAAGAGTCCGAAGGCGCCGTGATCGAACTCACGCACAACTGGGACACCTCTACGTACGAACTGGGCAATGGTTACGGCCACATCGCGCTCGAGGTGGAAGACGCCTACAAGGCCTGTGAAGAAATCAAGGCGCGTGGCGGCAAGGTCACGCGCGAAGCAGGGCCGATGAAGCACGGCCAAACCGTCATTGCATTTGTCGAAGACCCGGACGGCTACAAGATCGAATTGATCCAGCGCCGCGAACGCATGGACTGACGCCTGCGCTCCGGCGAAGGCCGGCGTTCAGGACACCGTTTCCTCTCCCCGCAAGGCGGCGATCACCGCCGCCTCGGCCGCCTCCAGCGCGCCGGCCTGCGCCTCGGTCAGGCCTCCATGCTCGCGCGCCACCCTCCAGTCCTTCAGCCCCGCACGCCGGATCTGTTCGCGCAGAGCCTGAACATTGATCACGCATTCGTAGGCTTTCTCCAGCGCGCCCAGGTGGCGCAGGCCATGATTGCCCCACACCGAGCCCACTACGCGTTCCCGCGTATCGGACCGCTCAAGCAGAAGGTCTGCACACAGCAGCGTGATGGCATCATCCGGAGCGGCGACGCCCACAGCCGGCGGGAGCAGCAAGGCCTTGAGCACGGCGCCGGCCGCCGGCGCCTTCAGGTTCTTCAGCATGCCGTCGAGTAATACATCGAGACTATGGAAGGCGTCCGCCGCACACCAGTCCACCAGGGGCAAATCGGCATCGTGGCGGCCGTCATCCTGCCAGCGCTTCAATACCGCACATAGCGACACCAGCACCGCCAGGGCGCGCAACATACGCTCCATACCCGGCTCGCTACGAGCCTGCAGCGGGCGCACGCCCGGCTGCATCACTTCCATCAGCACAGCCAGCGCGGAGGCATAGCGATTCACTCGCCGGTAATGGCGAGCGACCGGCCCGAGCAAGCGCGGCACGGGCGAATACCGCCCGCCCGTCCATGCGCGGCCGACTGCGCGCAGCGTGGTGGCTGAGGCCCACCCAGCATGCTTCCATACCAGCTGATCGAACGCGAGGCACCCCGCCTCCACGTCCGATTGGCCGAGCGCCCTGATTTCGCTCGACAGGTAAGGATGGGCGCGCAGCATGCCCAGCGCCAGCACACCGGTATTGCGGCCCTGGGCTGCCAGGCCGTCCAGCCCAAACAAGGCAGGCAAGAGCTCATGCAGGCCCTCATGCCACTCGGTAAGCGCAGGAGTGGGCCCGGCCCCGCCGAGCAGATGCATGCTGTCGCCCATGGCACTGCGGACGTCTTCCAGCACACTGATGTCGATCAACGCGGACGCGAGGATGGGGCGATAGCCGAGGTCCAGGCCCGCGCAAAGAAAGCGCCGGCCGGCCTCGATACGGTAAGCCGTGGCGGCAAGTCGCCCAAGGCGGCTTCGAGCGCCCAGCATCTCGCTGCCGGTGCCGTCTCCCTGTAGCCGGCTCACCGCACTGGCGGCGTGCGCCGCCAGTGATACGGACGCGGCCGCCAGCGCCGGCAGAGCAATCCCACGGGCAGCGGACTGGGCCGCCAGCAGCGCCGACAGACCCTTGTCCATGGCCTCGCCGCCCAGGAGATCAGATACATTCAGCTCGACATCGCGCCCGTCGAATACGCCGCCGCGCACCTTCTCGGCAGCGATGGCGCGCGCCATCCCGGCGTCAGCATTGGCACGAGTGCACGAAGGCGGGTGGTGCGCCACCCCGGGCAGCGATGTGTCGACCAGCGCTACACAGACGCCCCGCTCGCCGGCGGGCCCGATCAGCCCGTCCGGGTCGTGCAGTCGGAAAGGAAGCACCAGTAGAGCGGGACGCGGCCCCGGAGCGTGTCGGGCGCCCCTCCAGTTCAGCCGCAGTATCGGCTCACCCTTGGGGCTATGCAGTACCACGCCCGTCGCCTGGATCGGGACAATATCGTTTTCGACGGCAAATGAAGCCAC
>JAJUGH010000085.1 GCA_029268265.1 Alcaligenaceae bacterium
CGCGGGTCCTTCCCCATTTTTAGGCCGAAAGGCCTGGACGATCTCATCGTTGGTCTCGATATATGGCGCTCCGATGAGATCGAGGCAATACGGGATGGCGGCGAATACGCCGGGCATCACGATGGCTCCGGAATCGTCACGAAGACCTTCCAGCGTTTCTCGTATCGCCTTGGGTCGACCCGGCAGATTCACGATCAAGGCGGCGTGCTCACCGGTCTCGCGCAGCACGGCCACCTGGCGCGAGAGGATGGCCGTGGGCACGAACTCCATGCTCACTCGGCGCATGTGCTCGGCGAAACCCGGCATCTCTCGCGTACCGATATCAAGGGTGGCTTCGGGTGTGACGTCCCGAGGAGCCGGGCCCGTTCCACCGGTGGTGAAGACGAGATGGCATCCGGCGCCATCCACCATCTCTACCAAAACCTGTGAAATCAGCGCCCGGTCATCCGGCACCAGGCGGGTAACGAAGCGCGGCCGCTTGCGCAGCGCCGAAACCAACCACGATTCCAGGGCGGGAATCCCCTCGTCGTCATAGGCTCCGGCCGCCGCGCGGTCGGATACCGAAACAAGCCCGACGATCAGCCCGCTGTCTGAAGACTGAGAGCTCATCGCATTACCTCCTTCCCCCGTCAGCGACCGTGACGCAGGGCTACCGTCTTGACTTTGGTAAAGCCGTGCAGGGCTTCAAATCCTTTTTCACGACCGAAGCCGGACTGCCCGGAACCACCGAAGGGCAGCTCCACTCCGCCGGCTGCCCCATAGTTGTTGATAAAGACCTGCCCGGCCCGCAGGCGACGCGCCATGCGGAACTGGCGCCCGCCGTCCTGGGTCCAGACGCCGGCCACCAGGCCGTAGGCGGTGCCATTGGCAATCTGCACGGCCTCTTCCTCTGTATCAAAAGGAGTGGCGCACAGAACCGGCCCGAAAATCTCTTCCTGTGCCAGGCGGTGGTCGGGCGGCACGTCACCGAGCAACACCGGCACCTGGAAATAGCCCCCGGAGGGTGCATTGGCGTCGAGTTGACCGCGCGCCACGACCGAGATGCCGGCGTCGTCGGCCTCGTGCAGGTATTCCTTCACCCGAGCCAGCTGACGCGCGTTGATGAGTGGACCGCAGTCGGGATCGTCAGAGGCCGCGCCCGTGCGTGTGGCCTCGAACAACTTGGCAAGCCGTCCCATCACATCGGAATAAATGGCGCGTTGAATCAGCACCCGGCTACCTGCCGAGCACGTCTGGCCCGCGTTCTGGATGATGGCGTTCAGCAGCACCGGCAAGGCGGACTCGATGTCCGCATCCGAGAAGACGACCTGCGGCGACTTGCCGCCCAGTTCCAGGGTGACCGGCACAAAGTTCGCCGCTGCGGCCTGCTGCACGGCATGGCCCGTCTGCGGCGAGCCGGTGAACGAAATATGGTCGATGCCGGGATGCGCCGCCAGTGCTGCGCCTGCTTCGGCCCCGAGCCCTGTCACGATATTGAGCGCGCCCGCCGGCAGCCCCACCTCCGCCGCAATCTCGGCGACGCGCAGCAGGGACAGGCAGGCATCTTCGGCGGGCTTGACCACGCAGGCATTGCCCGCTGCCAGCGCCGCCGCGACGCTACGGCCAAAAATCTGTAGCGGGTAGTTCCACGGCACGATGTGCCCCGTGACCCCATGCGGCTCCCGCCACGTGAGTACCGTGTAGTCAGCGGGGTAAGGAATGGTGTCGCCGTGCAGCTTGTCGACTGCGCCGCCGTAGAACTCGAAATAGCGCGCTGCGGCCAGGGCGTCCGCCTGCGCCTGACGCGATGGCTTTCCCGTGTCGCGCTGCTCGAGCACTGCCAGTTCGTCGGCATGGTCCAGCAGAGCCTGCGAGATACGAAGCAACAGACGGCTACGTGCAGCCGGCGCCATGCCACCCCATTCGCCTTCGAAAGCATGCCTGGCCGCCTGTACGGCACGGCCGACTTCCGAACCGCCGGAACGGGCGATACGGGCAAACGTTTCGCCCGTGGAAGGATCGTGTACGTCGACCGTTCGACCGTCATAGGCTGCCGACCACTCGTTGGCGATGAAGTTCATGTACGTCGTCATCATTCCTGCTCCTGTGGGTAAGGACCGCACATTGCGGCCCGCATGCATTCAGGGCGGTCGCGCCTGGACCGTGGAAGCCCGCCATGGGCGGGCTGAGTCCGCCTTTTACACGCTGGCGGCGCGCGCTTCGAGCACGGCCACGGCCGGCAGCTTCTTGCCTTCCAGGAATTCGAGGAAGGCCCCGCCGCCTGTTGAAATGTAGCCGATGTCGCCGGCAATGCCATACTTCGCGATGGCAGCCAGCGTGTCGCCACCGCCGGCAATGGAGAACGCCGGCGATTCCGCGATCGCGCGCGAGACCGTCTCCGTGCCGTTTGCGAAGGCATCGAACTCGACCACGCCCACGGGACCGTTCCACACGATAGTGCCCGCTTCGGCCAGGATGGCGGCCAACTGCTCGGCCGTACGTGGGCCGATGTCCAGGATCATGTCGTCCTCAGCCACCTCGGCCGCCGCCTTCACTTGCGCCGGGGCGTCGGCACTGAAGGTCTTGGCGCACACCACATCGGAAGGAATGGGCACGTCGGCGCCGCGTTCCTTCATCTTGCGGATCACGGCACGGGCCTCATCGACCTGCTCCGCTTCCACCAGGGACTTGCCCACCGGCAGGCCCTCGGCAAGCATGAAGGTATTGGCGATGCCGCCGCCCACCACCAGTTTGTCCACCTTCTCGGCCAGCGCCTGCAGGATGGACAACTTGGTGGACACCTTGGAACCGGCCACGATGGCGACCAGCGGCCGCTTCGGCTCGCTCAGGGCTCGGCCCAGCGCGGTGAGTTCGGCCTCAAGCAGAGGACCGGCGCAAGCGACTGGGGCGTATTGCGCAATGCCATGCGTCGTAGCCTCGGCGCGGTGCGCGGTGCCGAAGGCGTCATTCACGTAAACATCACACAACGCGGCCATCTTGCGGGCAAGCGCCTCATCGTTCTTCTTCTCGCCGCGGTTACAGCGGCAGTTTTCCAGAAGTACGACTTCGCCCGCCTGAAGCTCGACGCCGTCCACCCAGTCCTGCACCAGTCGCACCGGACGCTGGAGAAGCTCGGATAGCCGGGCGGCCACAGGAGCCAGAGTGTCTTCGGGGCGTACTTCGCCTTCGGTCGGGCGGCCCAGATGGGAAGTCACCATGACGGATGCACCGGCTTCCAGCGCCATGCGAATGGCGGGAACAGACGCGCGCACTCGCGTGTCTTCGGTGATACGGCCGTCGGACAGCGGAACGTTGAGATCGGAACGGATGAAGACACGCTTGCCGGTCAGCTTGCCGGACTGCGCCAGAGAGGACAGGGTCTGGACAGAAGTCATGATGCGGTGCACCAGAAAAAGGGTTCGGAAAAGTGAAGGGCGGGTTGCCCCGCCCTTCATGCCTGTATGCCTAGCTGCTTACTTGGCGTTCATCAGCGCGACAGTCGTGTCGAGCATGCGGTTGGAGAAGCCCCACTCATTGTCGTACCAGGAGGAGACCTTCACCAGTCGGCCGGATACCTTGGTGAGCAGTGCGTCGACCGTGCTCGAAGCCGGGCTGTGGTTGAAGTCGATCGAGACCAGCGGCTCTTCGGTGTACTCCAGGATGCCCTTGAGTGCGCCTTCAGACGCTTCCTTCAGGATGGCGTTGACTTCCTCGACCGAGGTTTCGCGCGATGCCACGAAGGAGAGGTCAACCACCGAAACGTTGATGGTCGGCACACGGATGGCGTAGCCATCCAGCTTGCCGGTCAGCTCCGGCAGCACCAGGCCCACGGCCGCGGCAGCGCCGGTCTTCGTGGGGATCATGCTCTGCGTGGCCGAACGGGCGCGACGCAAATCGGAGTGATAGACGTCGGTCAGCACCTGGTCGTTGGTGTAGGCGTGGATGGTGGTCATCAGGCCGTTCTCCACACCGAGTTTGTCGTGCAGGGGCTTGACCAGCGGAGCCAGGCAGTTGGTGGTGCACGACGCATTCGAAATGACGGTGTCGCTGGACTTGAGTACCTCGTGGTTCACGCCGTACACGATGGTGGCGTCGACGTCCTTGCCGCCCGGTGCCGAGATGATGACCTTCTTGGCGCCGCCCTTCAGGTGCGCGCCGGCCTTTTCCTTCGATGTGAAGAAGCCGGTGCACTCGAGCACCACGTCGACGTTCAGCTCGCCCCAGGGCAATGCCGAGGGATCACGGTTGGCCAGAACGCGGATCTTGTCGCCGTTGACGACCATGTAATCGCCATCGACGGAGACCTGGCCGGGGAAGCGGCCATGTGCCGAATCATATTGCGTCAGATGGGCGTTGGTAGCCGGATCACCCAGATCGTTAATGGCCACGATCTCGATGTCATGCTTCTTGCCGCCTTCGTAATGGGCACGCAGAATGTTGCGCCCGATGCGCCCGTAACCGTTGATCGCCACGCGAATCGTCATTTCTGGATCTCCTGTTTTAGATAACCTGTTCGACCGCCGCGGCCACACGTTCCGCGGTCAGGCCAAAATGCTCGAACAACTTGCCGGCTGGCGCCGATTCCCCGAAGGTATCGATGCCGACGACCACGCCATCGATACCCACATACTTGTACCAGCCGGCGGTGCAGCCGGCTTCCACGGCGACGCGCGGCAGACCCTTGGGCAGTACGGACTCGCGCCACTGCGCATCCTGCGCATCAAAGAGCTCGGTGCAAGGCATGGACACGACGCGCACCGCAATGCCGCGTTGGCCGAGCGCTTCCTGTGCCTTCAGCGCCAGCGCCACTTCAGAGCCGGTGGCGATGATGACCGCCTTGGCGTCTGCGGCGTCCTTCAGCACATAACCGCCTCGTGCGATCGCTTCGACCGTCTGCGCGTCGCGCTCGACAAAGGGAAGGTTCTGGCGTGACAACAGGAGGGCGGTGGGGCCGCCGTCGCGCACCTGCATGCCGATGCTGGCCGGCCGCTGCAAGGCGCTGGACCACGCCGCTGCCGTTTCCACCGTATCGCAGGGGCGCCATACGTGCAGATTCGGAATGAGACGCAGGCTGGCTGCGTGTTCGATCGGCTGGTGAGTCGGGCCGTCTTCGCCCAGACCGATGGAGTCGTGGGTGAACACATGCACCACGCGCTGCTTCATCAGCGCGGCCATGCGGACCGCATTGCGCGAGTAATCGGAGAACGTAAGGAAAGTGCCGCCGTACGGAATGTAGCCGCCATGCAGCGCAATGCCGTTCATGATGGCAGCCATGCCGAATTCGCGCACACCGTAATTGATGTGCCGCCCTGCGTGGCCGGCACGTACAGGCTGCACACCCTTCCAGTCGGTCAGGTTGGAGCCTGTCAGGTCGGCGGAACCGCCCAGCATCTCGGGCAGCATCGCGGCATAGGCGGTAAGAGCCAGCTGGGAGGCCTTGCGGGTGGCGACGGTCTCGCCCTTTTCGACCGTTGCCTGGATGAAGGCTTGCGCCTGTGCGGCGAAGTCGGCCGGCAGATCGCCTGCCATGCGGCGGCGGAACTCAGCAGCTTCAGCCGGATGCGCAGCGGCATAGGCGTCGAAGCGGTCCTGCCATTCCTTCTGCAGACGCGCGCCGTTTTCACGGGCGCTCCAGCATTCATAGACTTCGGCCGGCACTTCGAACGGTCCGTGAGGCCACTCAATGGCGTCGCGCGTAGCCTGGATCTCGTCGGCCCCCAGGGGTGCCCCGTGCACTTTCTCGGAGCCCGCCGCATTGGGCGCGCCCTTGCCGATCACCGTACGGCAGCAGATCAGCGTGGGCTTGCCGCCCTGCCCCGCCTGCTGCTTGGCTTGTGCGATGGCGCGATCAATCGCCGCGACGTCATGGCCGTCGACCTCGCGAATCACATTCCAGCCGTAGCTTTCGAATCGTCCGGGCGTGTCGTCGGCAAACCAGCCGTCCACGGGCCCGTCAATGGAGATGCCGTTGTCGTCGTACAGCACGATCAGCTTGGACAGGCCCAGCGTTCCGGCCAACGAGCACACTTCGTGCGAGATCCCTTCCATCAGGCAACCGTCGCCCACGAAGGCATAGGTGTAGTGATCAACGATCTCGTGGCCGTCGCGATTGAACTCGCGCGCCAGCAGGGTCTCGGCCAGCGCCATACCGACCGCGTTGGCGATGCCTTGCCCCAGCGGACCCGTCGTGGTTTCGATACCGGCCGTGATGCCGACCTCAGGGTGACCGGGCGTGCGCGAGTGCAACTGACGGAACTGCTTCAACTCTTCCATGGGAAGGTCGTAGCCGGTCAGGTGCAGCAGCGAGTAGATCAGCATGGAACCGTGGCCGTTCGACAGCACGAAGCGATCGCGGTCGGGCCAGGCCGTATCGGCCGGATTGTGACGCAAGTGGCGCGACCACAATGCCACGGAGATTTCAGCCATGCCCATGGGGGCGCCGGGGTGTCCGGAGTTGGCTTGTTGGACCGCGTCCATGGACAGCGCGCGAATGGCATTGGCCATGGATTTGACTTGGGCAGGCGTGTGGCTCATTAGGAATATGCGAGGCCCGCCTCGGCGACCGGCGATGCCTCGTCAACAGAGAGTTTACAAACCTGGGGATTTTACCACCCCGGGGCGGAGGCATTCCCGGCGAAGACGGCAAGCCGAATGCCGGGGCGGTATCATTGTCGGCGCTGAAGATGGCGCTTGTTCAAGGCCACTTTGTCGCCGTTGTAGATAGGGCCCCGACAGGGCCTCCATTCCCGTATCTCCATGACCGCTCCTCGATTCCACTGTTCCTTCGCCTTGTCCGCCAATCAGCGTATCGAACTGCCCGATGATCTGGCCCATCACGCCGTTCGTGTGTTGCGGCTGCGTCATGGCAGCGCCATCACGCTTTTCGATGGCCGCGGCGGCCATTTCCCCGCCACGCTGGAAATCGAAGGCAAACGGGCGTGGGCGGACATCGGCGACCACATCGCCTCGGAAGTCGAACTACCTGTACCCACCACGCTGGTGCAAGGGATAGCCAGCGGCGACAAGATGGACTGGGTGGTCGAGAAGGCGGTGGAGATGGGTGTCGCGCGGCTGGTACCGATAGCCGCGCAGCGCAGTGTCATCCAGCTCACCGGCGAGCGGCGTGAGAAGCGCGTGCGGCATTGGCGCCGAATCGCAGTCTCCGCCTCGGAGCAATGCGGGCGTAATCGCATCATGGAAGTGAGCGAGCCCATGCCGCTCGATGCCTGGCTTGCGCAAGCCGCTCCTGATGAACTACGGCTGGCGTGCCACCCAGAGGCATCCACCACGCTGGCCGAGGCCCTGAGTGATCAACAGGGCGCCATTGCGCTCATGGTGGGGCCTGAAGGCGGCTGGTCGGAAGAGGAGTTGGCGTCAATGCACGCCCATCGCTTGCAGACGGTGCGCTTCGGGCAACGGGTGTTGCGTACGGAAACTGCCGGTATTGCGCTGATGGCGGCGGTCGCCGCCATCAAAGGCTGGGAGTGAAAAGGCCGATGAATCGGGCCGGTTGAGCGGCCCTTATTCGTCCGCAGAGCCGGAGTACGGCGTAGGCGCTACGCCCGGCTCGGGCTCGGGATGGCGCCCCGCGTGCACGATGTGATAGGCGAAGCTTCGCCCGTTGTTGGAGGCGAATTCAGCCACGTCGTCACAGACGGCCTGTATCGCCACGGCGTCTTCTTCCAGCGCGGGATCGCCGGAATGCAGGTTGTGGAACCATAAGAACAGACCATTCTTCTGATCGAGAACGGTATCGCAAAGGCAATCGTATAGCGCGTCCAGGTTGCCGCCGAAGAACTCCGGAAAGTCCACTGCCTTCACCACTGCACGGAACACGGCAGACCGATTGCGAGCACGATCGCAATCCACGACGAAAGCGGTCAGGCCGGCCTCTTCGGCGGCTCCGATCACTTCGGCCTGCTCGGAGGAAGCAACGTCCACCAAGCCGCCTTTCTGCAATTTTTTCAACATCGATTGCACCTGGCTCATCCGGGCGACTCCTTGAAAAATGCGTGCACTTCCTCTGCACGATTCATGCTGTCGGCACGTCCAAGCTCGATGAGCGCTTGCGTGTAGCTTCCTTCGAACAGCAAATATGAAATCAGGGCGGAGCCCGCCCTGCTGCCGGACCTAGACGATACACCGAGAACCGCAAACAGGGTGCGCGCCGCTCGAGGCATCTGCTCGAGGTGGGCCATAGCCAACTCATCCAGCGATCGGCTGGGCGTAATGGCCAAGGTACTCACCGGTCGCAGCGACTCGCTTTTTAATCCATTTGGCGGTAGCTGTGCAAGCAAGCCGTTGACCCGCTCCATGCTTTCGAAGTCGCTGGCCACCGTGTCCTGAAAAATGCTGAACAGGACATGCCCACCGATTTGGGCAAGCGAAGGATAGCTGGGATCATGACTACGCCTCTCAGGGTGGGTTTCATCCCGGTGGCTGGTGCCCACCACAAAGATCTTCTGGGCACCCAAATGGATGGCAGGACTGATGGGCGCGAGGTGCCGCATCGAGCCATCGCCACACCATTCAGTGTGGCCGTGAACCAACATTGCCTGCGCCGGGAACACAAATGGAATCGCCGATGAGGCCAGCAGATGATCCACGCCTATGCGCGCCGGTACCGCCCTGCGCAAACTACGACGCCACGGTTTGATGCCGCCGCGCGATTGGTAGAACGTGAAGTGCTCGCCGGTGTTGTATCCGGACGCAGAGATGGCCAGCGCGTCAAGAACGCCGTTATCCAGGTTCCGCTCGAGTTGCTGAAAGTCCAGGAAACGCTCCAGCAGCTGGCCCAACGGTTCGTTGTCCAGCAGCGAGCGCGGTTGCCGTCGCCGCAGCGAAGGCGCCAGCCACCCCGCCGCAAGCATTCCGAACCACCGCAAGCCGGTGCGAAGCAATCGCAAGGTATCGGCGTGATAAACCATGCCCGTGCGCAGGCCCGCCCACATGGCCAGCATCCCATCCAGCGCTTCATGCGGCTGATGGGCGCGGCAAGCGTACGCCGCCGCATTGATGGCGCCGGCTGAAGTGCCGCACAGAATGGAGAAAGGACTTTGGAAATCGGCGCGGCGTTCCGGATCAAGAAGCTCCAGCACGCCTGACAGGACACCGACCTGATACGCCGCCCGAGCCCCGCCGCCCGTCAGGATGAGTCCGACGGGGCTTGCGGGGACAGGGGCCGATGCATCATTTTGGCGTGTTGGCATCGAAGACGGTGAGAGCCGCCATGTTCACGATGCGGCGAACGGTCGAGCTGGAGGTGAGAATGTGCACGGGCGCATTGGCACCCAGCAGGAACGGGCCCACGGCCACGTTGCCACCGGCGGCCGTCTTCAGCAAGTTGTAGGCGATATTGCCGGAATCCACGCTTGGGCAAATCAGCAGATTGGCAGCGCCCGAGAGCGTCGTGGTGGGCAGGATGCGGCGTCGCAGTGCTTCGTCGAGCGCGCAATCTCCATGCATCTCGCCGTCAATTTCGAGTGTGGGGTCGGTTTCGCGGACGATCGCCAGCGCTTCCTTCATCTTTTCGCCGGAAGACGAGCTGCCCGTGCCGAAATTGGAGCGCGACAGCAGCGCCGCCTTCGGCTCCAGATTCAAGCGCCGCATCTTGTTGGCGGCCATGAGCGTGATCTCGGCCACCTGCTCGGCAGTGGGATTGTCGTTCACATGGGTATCCGCCAGGGCCAGCATGTTGTCGGCCAGCAGCAGGATATTCATGGCGGCGTAGGTACGGACGCCCGGCGCCTTGCCAATAACTTCATCGATGAAGCGCAAGTGATTGCCATAGCTGCCCACCGTTCCGCAGACCATGCCGTCGGCATCGCCCAGACGCACCATCATGGCGCCGATGAGGGTCAGGCGACGGCGCATTTCCACGCGCGCCATTTCCTTGCTGATGCCGTTGCGGCACATCAGCTCCCAGTAGGTGGTCCAGTAGCGGTTGAAGCGCTCGTCGTAGTCGGGGTTGGTGACTTCGTAATCCTGATCCAGGCGCAGGCGCAGGCCAAAACGCTGGATGCGGTCTGCGATGACCGACGGACGGCCGACCAGGATGGGGCGGGCAAGCTTTTCGTCGACCACAATCTGTACGGCGCGAAGGACGCGCTCGTCTTCGCCTTCCGCGAACACGATGCGACTCTTGAGGCCGTCGCGCACCATGGATTTCACCACCGGGAACAACGGCTTCATGAACGCGCCGGAGCGGTAGATGAACTGTTCGAGCTGCGCC
>JAJUGH010000086.1 GCA_029268265.1 Alcaligenaceae bacterium
GATTGCGGCCCCCGCGACCCCGAGGTTGCCTGCCAGCCCGTTGATACCGATGACGACGCCGGGCCGCGCTGCGCGCTGCACCAGCATGGGGATTCCCACCGGATGGTAGATCGAGGCGAAAGCGCCGATCAGCGCCAGCCCCATGGCCAGTTGCCAGGGAGACTGGGCCATGGCCGTCAGCAGCGCAGCACCACCGAGGCCGAAAAAGAACATTAGCATCATCTGCCTGCGGCCCCATAGGTCGCCCAGCCTGCCGGCAGGTACGGAGCCCAGACCGAAGAGGAAGAACGCGCCCACGCTGTATGGCATCAGGTCTTCCCATCGCTGGAAACCGAAGTCCACCGCAATGGCGCCTACTGCCGTGGCAAAAATCAGCAGAAACAGATGATCCAGCGCGTGACCAATATTGAGCAGCAACGAGACCGGCCTCGGATGGTCCTCAACGATTGCCTGCTTCTGTATTTCTTCTTGTGTCGTACTTGACATGTCTCCTTCCCCTATCCTCAGCCCCCTCCAAAGGCAGTATGCCATGGTCTACCACTGGCGCGAACGGGCGCATCATTTGCTGTGCCCCCTGCATGCCGCAGACAGTCTGGACCATTGGTCACTCCACCCGCAGCCTGGACGAGTTCCTGATGCTGCTCAAAGGCTACGGGATCGAAGCCATCGCAGATGTGCGTAGCCATCCAGGTTCCCGGAAATACCCTCACTTCGGGCAGGAGGCGCTGGCCGCCGCCTATAGCAACGAAGGCTAAGCCATTGTGTGGTTCCAGGCGTTGGGCGGGCGCCGGCGCCCGCGCGCCGATTCGCCCAACACCGCCTGGCGCAACACGTCGTTCAGAGGCTATGCCGACTACATGCAGACCCCGGCGTTCCAGGACGCCTTGCAGGAGCTGGTGGAACGGACGGCCACTACGCGTACGGCGTTGATGTGTGCCGAAGCCGTCTGGTGGCGCTGCCATCGGTCCATGATTGCGGACCAGCTGTGCGTGCAAGGTATAGACGTCATCCATATATTGGACGAACAGCATCACAAGCTTCATCCCATGACGAGCCCGGCGAAGGTGGTAGACGGGCGCCTTAGCTATTCATAGCAGGCGCCAGCGCCTGGCCGCCCCGTCTTCCTGCTCAACTCGGCGCGTTCGGGTCCACCGCGCGCTGGTATTGGACGGGCCACTTGGCCCTGCCTTCAAGTTCCTGCTGTGCCCGCAAGGGCCAATAAGGGTCTGCCAGCATCGCACGCGCCAGGAAGATGAGATCGGCATCGCCGGCCTGCAGAATCGCTTCGGCCTGACGCGCCTCGGTGATCTTGCCGACCGCTGCCGTAGGTACGCCCGCGTCCCTTCTTACCGCTGCCGACAACGGCACCTGGTATCCCGGTGTCTGCTCCACGCGGGATTCCGGCACCACCGACCCGCTTGAGCAGTCGACCAGATCGACACCGATTTTGGAAAACGCCTTCGCCAGCTCCACAGACTGCGGCACATCCCAGGCGTCAGGCAGCCAGTCCGTCACCGAGAGCCGGACAAACAGCGGCAGCTCATCCGGCCACACCGCCCGCACCGCCTCTGCGAGCTGCAATGCAAAGCGTGTCCGGTTCTCGAAGCTGCCCCCATAGTGATCATCACGGTGGTTGGACAGCGGCGACAAAAATTGATGCAGCAGATAGCCATGGCCCATGTGCAGTTCCAGAACTTCGAAGCCCGCGCGGCGACTACGGTGGGCTGCTTCGACGAAATCATGGATCACGCGGTCGATGTCGGCTTCCGACATCTCCTCGGGCTTTGCGTACGTGTCATTGAAGGGAACGTCGGTCGGGCCCGGGGGAATCCATCCACCGTCTTCCACCGGCACGGCCTTGCGGCCCTCCCAGGGCACTTGCGTCGACCCCTTACGGCCGGCATGCGCCAGCTGTATCCCCGGCGCAGCCCCCTGGCTCTTCATGAAAGCGGCGATGGGTGCGAAAGCCGCCTCTTGCTCGCTGTTCCATATGCCGATGTCAGCGGGCGAAATCCGGCCGTTTTCCGCGACGGCTGCCGCTTCCACAAAAACGAGACCGGCGCCGCCGACTGCACGGCTGCCCAGATGCACGGTGTGCCACATATTGGGCAAGCCGTTCTGGGCGGAATACTGGCACATCGGCGCGACGCCAATGCGATTCTTGAGCGTCAGCCCGCGACATTCATAGGGAGTAAAGAGTAAGGAAGTCATGCCTGCCTTGAGAGTGAAATTTTACGGCGCCTCATTCATTCACACAGACCACCAGCATCTCCACGGGTTCGGGAGAGGCGCACAGATAATGGTGGCCCAACGCACTATTGAAGTAGATGCAGTCATGGCGGTCGAGCGTTTGCGAGGACCCGTCCTCGAACTGCATCGTAAGCCGGCCTTCGAGCACAAAAATGAACTCTTCACCCGCGTGCTTGCTGAAGTCGGCGACGTCGACCGGTTCGCCCGGCTCCACCTTCCCATACATGGGCGTCATTTTCTTGTGCGCCCAGGCCGTCGCCAGCATCCCGTACAGATAGCGGTTGGCTTTATAGACCACGGCGTCATTGGCTCGGTCTACGACTACGCCACCGGGCTCGCGAGGCGCCGTCTTGCTGAACAAATCCGTAAGATCCATGCCCAGCGCCTGGCTTACCGCCAGAAACTTCTCATAGCTCAGCGCGATCAGGCCTCGCTCCGATTTCGATAAGGAAGCCAGCGAAACGCCGGAAAGAGCCGACAACTCCATCAGAGTGAGGCCTTGTGCTTTTCGGGCAGCCCGTATCTTGGCCCCCAGCTCCGCCTTGCTCAATACATGGCCCGCATCTCCTTCCATCGCGGGATGTAACGACGGGCGACTCATAGGTTCCAGCAATATCCAGGCTGCACTTGATTTAGATTATGTATTTTCATAACTGAAAATTTCGGCCTATTGTTCAGCATCAACAGTCTACTCGATGCCGAACATGTCCCACAGCACCGTCACCCCCACTCAGTTTCCGTTAAGCGCCCTGGACTGGACTCGCAAACTGGTTTCCTTCGACACAACCAGCCGGGAATCGAATCTGCAATTGATCCACTATGTGCGGGAGTTTCTGGAAAGCCAGGGCATCGACTGCGTTCTGACACACGATAACACCGGGAAAAAAGCCAACCTGTTTGCGACGATCCCGGCCGCTGACGGAGCCACCACCGGCGGCATTGTGCTCTCCGGTCACACTGACGTGGTGCCCGTGGATGGGCAAAGCTGGACCACCGATCCATTCCAGCCTGAAGTTCGCGATGGAAAGCTCTATGGCCGCGGCACCTGCGACATGAAGGGCTTTATCGGTGTGACCCTGCAGCTCGTGCCGAAAATGCTCCAGACCAGGCTGAACCATCCCCTCCACTTGGCGTACTCCTACGATGAGGAAATCGGCTGCGTCGGCGCACCCTCCATGATTCACGAGCTGGTTGAGCGTGGCGTGAATCCAAGCGGCTGCGTCGTGGGCGAACCCACCAGCATGCGCACCATCATCGCTCACAAAGGCATCAACGCGTTTCGGTGCCGGGTGCACGGCCATGCGGCGCATTCTTCGCTCACGCCCAAGGGGTTGAACGCCATCGAGTACGCCGCGCGCATCATCTGCGAGATTCGCGATATTGCCGACCGCTACAAGGCTGAGGGTCCATACGACCACGCGTTCGACGTCCCCTTCACCACCGTACAAACGAGCACGATCCGCGGCGGCATCGCCGTCAATACGGTGCCGGATCTCTGCGAATTCGAATTCGAATACCGCAATCTTCCGGGCATGGCTCCCGAAGCCGTATTGGAGCAAATCCGCGATTACATCGACCACACGATCGTGCCGGCCATGCAGCGCGAACACGCTTCCGGTCGGGTCGATCTCGAAAGCCTCGCGCGGGCGCCGGGCCTGGACGCAGCCGAGCAGGCTGCCATCACTCAACTGGTACGCGCCCTGACGCGCGATAACGAGATCCGCAAGGTGGCATACGGTACCGAAGCCGGGCTGTTCCAGGCCGCCGGTATCCCGTCCGTGATATGTGGGCCCGGCAACATCGAGCAGGCGCACCGGCCGGATGAGTACGTGGCGCTGGAACAGCTGGATCAATGCGAGCGCTTCCTGACCGCCCTGATCGAGAGTCAAGCCATCTGACAAGCGCCGTAGGCCGCTGGCTTACCGCAGCAATCAACACCGGAGTAGTTGCATGATCATAGAAAAAACGAATGAGCTGAACCTGGACGGCATCGCGCAAATGCATCGCGAACTGGCAGCCTACGTCCGCGAAACGCCGGCACTGGATTACGTGTTGCCACAGTTCGCTGAAGGCACGTCGCTGAACTTCAAGTTCGAGCTGCTGCAGGTATCGGGTACTTTCAAGGCGCGGGGTGCCTTCACCAATGTGCTGCAACTGACCGATGAGCAGAAGGCGCGCGGTGTAACTTGCGTCTCGGCCGGCAATCATGCGGTGGCGGTGGCGTACGTCGCCCACAAACTGGGCATCAAGGCCAAGACCGTGATGATCAAGACCGCCAGCCCTGCACGCGTAGAGCTGTGCCGGCGCTATGGAGCCGAGATCATCTTCGCTGAAGACGGCCAACAAGCGTTCGAACTGGTCCGCGACATCGAGGCGAACGAGCAAATGACGTTTGTGCATCCCTTCAGCACGCATCCAACCGTACTGGGCACCGCCACGCTGGGCTATGAGTGGATGCGCCAGGCACAAAAACTCGATGCGGTCGTGCTACCCATCGGAGGCGGCGGCCTTGCTGCCGGCGTCGCGGCGGCGGTCAAGCTGATGTCGCCCGAATGCCGCGTGATCGGGGTGGAACCGGAAGGCGCCAATGTCATGGCGCTCAGCTTCGCCGCTAAAGCGCCACAGAAGATCGGCGCAATGAGCACCATCGCCGACAGCCTGATGGCGCCGCACACGGACGCCTACAGCTTCGAAATCTGCCGTCAGAACATCGACAAGCTAACCACCGTGTCCGACGACCAGATTCGGGAAGCCATGGGCATCTTGTTCTCCGAGCTCAAACTGGCCATCGAACCGGCTTGCGCGGTGGCCACTGCCGCCGTCCTTCATCCCTTGCGCGATGAGCTCAAGGGCATGCGGGTGGGCGTCCTGCTGTGTGGCACCAATACCGATCCGGCCACATACGTCAATCACCTTCGCGCGGCTCAGGACGGGGCAGCGGAATGACTGTCGAGGTATACGTCGCAACCGCAGAAGACGTCCACGCCGCTCTTTCCATGAAAGAGTGTATCGGGCTGATGAGAAAGGGCTTCGCCGCGCTGGCTGAAGATCGAATCGACCAGCCTTTGCGCACCATCGTCAAATCGCCGTTGAGCACCGGCTTCCTTGGGTTGATGCCAGCCTGTGTCGACCACGCCGACATTTATCCGTCCCCCGTCTATGGCGCCAAGATCGGCACGCTGTTTCCCGGCAACACCAAGATTGGAAAGGACCCTCATCAAGGATGCGTGATACTGATGAGCGGCCTGACCGGCGAGACGCTCGCCATCCTCGATGCAAGCAGCGTGACGGCGCTTCGTACTGCCGCCGTCACAGGCCTGGCAACCGACCTATTGGCCAATCCCGACGCTGACACGCTGACCCTGTTCGGTGCCGGCCACCAGGCTTTATGGCAGCTCGAGGCGGTTGCGGCCGTACGGCCGCTGCGGAAGGTTTATGTGGTGGCGCGCAATCTCCAGAATGCCAAGCGCTTCGCCCAGACAGCATCCGAAAAGTATGGGTTTGCCATTGAAGGTACCGACGATCCAAAGACAGCACTTGCGGGATCAGACATCGTCGTCACCGCAACGAATTCGGCAACGCCTGTATTGCAACGGGAATGGATCACACCGGGCACTCACGTCACCGCCATGGGATCCAGCACGCCGGCCTATTGCGAGATCGACGGCCCAACCATGGCGGCCGCTACGCTGTTTGTCGATAGAGCGGCCTCTACCCGGAGCGAGTCGGGGGAATATCGCAATGCTCTGCGGGACGGTTTCCTGACCGAGGACACGCCTCTAACCGAGCTCAGCGAACTCGTGACGCAACCGAACAAAGGTCGGCGCTCTGCCGAGCAGATCACCCTGTTCAAGTCGTTGGGCCTGGCATTCGAAGATGTGCTTGTTGCGGCGGAGCTGCATCGACGGCACCTCTCCAATCAGGTCGGTACAAGCATAAAACTGTAAACACGCAGCCCTAAGGGAAAAGGGGGGAGACCCATGAAAGCAAAAAACTCGATTCTTAAACTCGCCTGCGCGGGGCTCTTTGCATTAGGCGGCGCTCTCACTGCCCATGCTGCCGACCTGCCCGATCCGATTCGGCTCGTCGTCGGCTATCCGCCGGGCGGCACCGCCGATGCCGTCGCACGGGCATACGCCGAACGGCTTCGTACCGAGCTTGGTGTCGCCGTGGTCGTGGACAACCGTGCCGGCGCCGGCGGACAGGTCGCGGCCCAGGGCTTCATGCAGGCCCCCAAAAACGGTTCGGCGCTGCTGGTGGCGAACAACCACATGATGTCCACGCTGCCCCTTACCGTAGAAAGTGTCGCGTACGATCCGGTAAAAGACTTCACTCCCGTCGCAGTCATCGCCCAGTTCGAACATATTTTTTCGGTAGGCAAGGGAACACCGGCCAACACGCTGGATGAATACCTTGCCCTGGCGCGGAAAGAGCCCGCCAAATACGGCATGTTCGGCATTCCCGCTCCGGGCAGCGCGCCACAGTTCATCGGGTACACCGTTGGGAAAGAAGCCGGCATTAAGTTGACGCCGGTTCCGTATCGCGGCGGAGCCCCCCTGCTGACCGATCTACTGGGGCAGCACATTCCCGCCGCCGTCGATGCCATTGGCACCATTACGGAATACGTTGCCACCGGCGATGTCAAAGTTCTGGCCGTCACGGGGCCTCAACGACTCGACATCCTGAAGGACGTGCCGACCTTCCGCGAACTGGGCTACGACAAACTGGACGCCTCCGGTTGGATGGGAATCTTTGCACCCCAAGGCATGGACCCGGCGCTGGTTCAGCGCCTGGAAAGCGCGTTCAATAAAGTCGGGGCCGATCCGGCAATCCGCGACGCCCTCGTGCCCATCGGCTTCATGCCACAAAGCGGCACAGCCACGGAGCTGGCAGACGCGCTCGTAAACGACCTGAACACCTGGCGGCCCATCATCGAAGAATCAGGATACGTGGCGCAGTAGCATAGTAGGTGCAGCCACCAGCTGCACCACTACTCAGCCATGTACACATGACCAAATCACTTTCATGCCCTTGCGGCAGAATCAGCGGAAAGCGGCAACTGACTTATGAATCCTGCTGCGGCCGCTACCTGGACGATTATCACAACACACCGGCCCCGGACCCCGAAAGCCTGATGCGATCGCGTTATTCCGCCTTCGTGCTAGGCAAGGCAGAATATCTGCTCGCCACGTGGGCGCCCGAAACGCGCCCGAGTGCGATTGATTTCGACGACGGCACCAAGTGGCTAGGACTGGACGTCCGCGCCGTGGACCCACCGGCAGGCGATCAGGCCTGGGTGGAGTTCGTCGCAAGAAGCCGGATTAAGGGCCGCGGCGTCCGGCTGCACGAGCGCAGTCGCTTCGTGCGCCGGGATGGCCGCTGGTTTTATGTGGACGGGGAGATGGTTTCATAGGGCGCACTGGGAGCGGCTCGCAACTTGCTCTATCCGGCCCGCTGGCACACCAATCTATCGGTCGGAGGAAAGCGTGGATACCAGTTACACCGCTTCTGCCAAAAAGAAGCGCATCCTGACATGGCACGTACACGGCAATTACCTATATGCGCTGACGCAGGTGCCGCATGAGTGGGTCATTCCGGTGTATGACGATGGCCGCCCGGGCTACGGTGCGCTAGGCAACAAGATACCGTGGGGGCCTAACGTCAGAGAGATTCCTGCGGACCGGATCAAGCAAGAAGAATTCGATTGCGTGATCTATCAATCCCAATCGGCTTACGAGACCGACGCCGCTCATCTCCTTACGCCTGCCCAGCGAGCACTGCCCAGCATCTACATTGAGCACGACCCTCCGCGGCCCTACCCGGTCGACACCAAGCATTGCTTCCGTCATGACAATGGCATTCTCGTCCATGTCACGCACTACAACGCTCTAAATTGGGACGCGGGCGATATGCCCACGCGTGTCATTGAACATGGCGTGCCCATTAATCCGGGGGTGCGCTACACCGGTGAACTCGATCGCGGCATTACGGTCATCAATGGCTTGAAAAAGCGCGGTCGACGCATGGGGGCGGACCTTTTCGAATGGAGCCGAGAACGCGTCGCGCTGGACCTGATCGGCATGCAGAGCGAAGAGATGGGCGGTCTGGGAGAGGTCCCCAACCTGGACGTTGCCGCCACGATGGCGCGCTACCGGGTCTTCGATACGCCGCTACGCTACACCAGCCTGGGGCTCGCCCTGGTCGAAGCCAGGTTGATGGGAATTCCTGTCGTTGGTGTTGCTGCCACAGAGTTACCCACGGTTATCAATAACGGCCAAAACGGATTCGTACATACCGATAAGGCATTATTGGTTGATGTCATGCGACAGCTCATCGATGAACCCGAACTGGCGCGGCGCTGGGGTGAAGCCGGGCGGCAAACGGCAATGCAACGCTTCAACATGGACCGCTACATACGGGACTGGATGGTGGTCATTGATGAAGTCACCGGCAGCCGTTCATTGGCGTCCGTGGACTCGGTCACGGTTCCCTAGAGCCGCTCCGGGCCTCTGGCTGGCACCCGGGTGCTAGCATTGCCCCATGACAGCGATCTCTTCTTATTCCCCACGCCGAACCAGTGTCATTGAGCAAATCCAGGTAAGAGGCGATGTGTCGTATCGCCTGCGCCGATGGCGGGCACAAGAAGGAACTGAAGGCACTGGGCGAGACGCACCTCCGCTCCTTCTTGCCCATGGCTGGATGGATGTCGGAGCCTCTTTCCAGTGTTTTGTGGATGCGCTGAGCGTTACGCGCGAGGTTGTTGCGCTTGACTGGCGTGGCTTTGGAGGCAGCAAGGCTTCGCCCCGTGACAGTTACTGGTTTTACGATTATTACGCCGACCTCGATGCGGTCATTGACCATATCTCGCCGCATGCGCCGATTGACCTTCTGGGTCACAGCATGGGCGGCAATATTGCAATGATTTATGCGGGCACCTGTCCGCAGCGCATCCGGCGACTGGTCAATGTCGAGGGATTCGGCCTTGCGCAACCGCAAGCGGCCGAAGCGCCGGCCAGGCTGGCGAAGTGGCTGTCTGAGCTCAAGGCACCTGTCTCAATCCGCACGTTTGCCAGCTTGCAGGAAGTGACTGCCCACCTGATGAAGCGCAGCCCGCACATGGACGAGGGGTTCGCTACCTGGCTTGCTGCGGAGTGGACCGAACGCCGGCCTGACGGCCAGTGGCACGTGCTGGCTGATGCCGCGCATAAGCGCGTTAATCCAATACTGTACCGTTGCGATGAAGTCCTGGCTGCCTGGGAGAGTATCGAAGCAGAGGTCCTATGGGTGGAAGGCGATCAAGCCGAGCAAACGTCGCTGGCCAGCGGGCGCTATTCGCGCGAAGAGTTCGAAGCGCGCATGGCGAAAATAAGCAAGCTGAAGCGACTGCGCATTGAGGAGTGTGGGCACATGGTTCATCTGGAGCAGCCCGGTCGTCTTGCCGAGGCCGTGGAGAGCTTCCTCACCTCCTGACAATTTCACCCGCTGGTACATCGACATACCGCGCGATCAATATGCGATGCCACCCAGCCGATCACTTTCGCTGCTCATCCGGACCGCGCCCATTCCCTATCCCGTTCAAATCGGCGGAGTAAACACCCTGGCAGTCGAGCGCTCAGCGCGGGCCAGCTCGCGAAAGTTCCATCTCCCGCGACTCGACCATAATAAAGTCGCCGGCTTCTTCTTCGTAATCCCAGCGCTCAATGACGCAATGTCCGACCCGGGCCACGCCCTGGTACCGGATGACATTCACCGAGTTGCCCACCTCGTGCCTTATCCGGTCGGACACTGCGGTGCCGGCTTGTACGGCCCATATCGGGCGACTCACCGAGGCGCGGCATTCGTGCAGCCCGACAACGAAAGGACGGTGGATGTGACCACCCAGGACGAGGTCGGCGCCGGCCTCAGCCCATTTGGAGATCGC
>JAJUGH010000087.1 GCA_029268265.1 Alcaligenaceae bacterium
CCACCGGATCCTGAATGCCGCCGACAGTGTCGCGTTGGTCGGCCGCCGTCACCTCCACATCAAGGCGAGCGAGCGCCAAGCCAAGCTCAAGGCCCACTGCGCCCAGACCGAGAATGCCGAGCCGTTTGGGCAACGTGTCCATCTCGAAAATGGTGTCCGTGGTGAGAACCCGGGATGCCACAGCGCTTAGTGCCTGGGGAACGACCGGACTGGAACCCGTCGCTACCACGAAAGCATCTGCTTCGATACGCTCCGCGCCTGCCTGCAGCATCCCAGGCGCCACGAAGCTGGCTTCGGCCATGATCAGGCTTTCGCCGGCCGCCTTACGGGCACGTTCCGCGGCAGCGCCCGCCAGCATATCGCGCGTCTGGCGGGCATGCGCCCACAGCGCCTCTGGGCCTTGCGGCGGGAGTTCGATTTCGACAGGCAGTTCTCTTGCAGTCTTCCAGCGCATACCTGCGTGCAGGGCAGCCTTGGACGGCATGCATCCGACCCGAGCGCAAGTAGTCCCCAACGGCCCTCGATCAATGAGCGCCACCTTCTTGCCCGCGGCTCTGATTGAGTGAAACGCGGCCATTCCCGCAGTTCCCGCGCCAATGATGGCGATATCGACTTTCCTTGTCGGCACTGAAAACTCCTGATTGGTAAACAAAAACATCCTTTGCCGCAGCTCGCCCGATGCTTATGGAGGGACATGGCGGCTGCAGGGCCATCAGTTGATATTGCGCATCAGCATCATGCCCGCCACTCCCACACATGCAATCGAGAAAATCCGCTGCAGCAGCGTGGAAGGTATTCTGGGCGCAATGAGTCGAGCTCCGGCCATGCTCGCGAGCGCCATCGCCGAAAACGCCCACGCAGGCGCAGTAAGCGAAAATCCGTGGATGCCCGCTATCAGGACCGTGGCTGCGGACAGCAGCGCGATCACCATGAGAGAGGTCGCCACAATGCTGTGCATGCGCAGTTCGGTGAAGTACGCCAACGCCGGCACGATGATGAATCCGCCGCCCACCCCCAGCATGCCGGTGAACAGCCCAGCGAGGGCACCGATGCCACCCAGCGTGAGTGCTGTTCTCGCACCCCATATGAAACGCCCGGTCTCCGTGGAGACCTTGCAAACGCCGCTGCGCTCCGTAAGCGTATCGCCGTTCTTCGTGACGGTTCGCGAGGACATGAACATACGGTAGGCGGACACAAGCATGACGGCGACAAATATCGCATTCAGCCATGACTCGGGTAGCGAACGCCCCAGCCCGATACCCAGCGGCGCCGACATGGCGCCCGCCGCGGCCAATACCGTGGCGGCCCTATACCGCACAATGCCACGACGCAGGCCCTGCAGGGCACCGAGTGCAGCCGCCGTACCGACGGCCACCAACGCGACGGGGGCGGCCGCCTGCATCTCCATGCCCAGGCCGAACACCAACGCCGGAACGGCGAAGATGCCGCCGCCCGCGCCGGTCAGCCCCATGACAGCGCCGATCACCAGACCCAGCAAGCCGCCTATGAGCGTCATGGTTGATCGGTGGATGTATAAAGCCTGGCTTTCATCGCAGCGCAGCCTTTCAGCGTGGGCCCAGCACTTCAGCCAGCGCGTCGCCTCGCGGCATCCCGTTGTACTTCTCGATCATGCCGTCATCATCCTTGACGACGATCCCCGGAGTCCCCCGAAACCCCAATGACAGCATGAGCAACTGGTTGTCCTGGAGCGTTTGACCCACATCTTCCGGGACACTTTCCGCGGGGGTAATGCCGCCCTTATCGAATTTGAGTTCATTTTCACGCAATGCCGCAGATTGATCTGCTGCACCAAGAATGGCCGCCGCTTTCGCCGGACTGTCTTCCTTGATGATGCCCACCAGCAGATGCCGCAACTGGACTTTCCCTGAATCTACCCACGGGCGCGCTGCCTCCCAGAACATGTGGCAGTAGGGGCAATTGGCGTCGGTAAAGGTATAGATGACGCGAGGGGCATCTGCTTTTCCGTCGAGCACCCATGTTGCTTCTTCAAGTTGAGCCCACGCCTGGTCGCTTATCGGTTTGGCGGCCAACTCCTGCAGCGCCGCAGCGTCCAGCGCTTCCCCGCTGGCATCGACACGGGTGCCGACGACGGCATTGCCGCCGGGTAGGACATAGACGGCAATCGGCTGGTCGCCCGCAACGCCCGCGAAGGCACGCAGGCCTTCCTCGGCCTTGAATTCCTGCATGATGTCCAGGCCTTGAGACTCCAACGCTTCAAGGACTGGAGGCTTATCGGCGATTTCGGTCTGTGCATGAGCGAAACCGGCTGTCAGCACGAACGGAGCCGCCGCGATGAATGGGAAGAGCATTCGCTGTAGAAGCATGGATATCCTTGTCTGTATGGCTTGAAAAATGATTCAGAAATAACGTGATAGCTTGTCCTTGAGCTGCGGCATGGTGATCTCGCCCAAGTGCAGGTCCACGAGCCGGCCCTCGGCATCGAAAAAGAACGTCGTCGGTAAACCACCTGTCTTCAACGTGCGCATGGTTTCGGAAGACGTATCGAGCAGCACATCGGTGAAGTTCAGATCCTCGCTCTTCAGGAACGCCTGAGCCTGCTCGGCGCTTTCTCCCTGATTCACAAGAACAAACGCGACATCGGGAAATTCATTCTGCGCTTGTTCGAGCACCGGCATTTCGCGACGGCACGGTGG
The DNA here is from genome assembly GCA_029268265.1 of Alcaligenaceae bacterium. Taxonomy (GTDB): domain Bacteria; phylum Pseudomonadota; class Gammaproteobacteria; order Burkholderiales; family Burkholderiaceae_B; genus Yanghanlia. The sequence continues at coordinate 2,676 of JAJUGH010000087.1, forward strand.
GCACCATGTCGCCCACAGATTGAGCACGACCGGCCGCCCCACGTAAGCGTTCAGGGATACGGGCGTCTTGTCGAGCTTCACCAGCTCCAGATCGGGCAACGGAATAGCGACTTGCTCGGGAAGACCTTCGCCGCCCGACAGCTGACCTGCCCCGCCCGCATCGTCGGATGGTTGGCATCCCGCCACCAACAAAAGGCTGGCGATTGCAATAATGGAGGTGCGAGCACGTTTCGCAAACATAATGGTCATTTATCAGTACCGGACTCTAGGGGTTGTCCAAAACGGCTGAAAATTTTGTCCTTGAGGCTGGGCATCGTGATCTCTCCCAGATGCGAGTCCACGTGTCGGCCCTGCGCATCAAAGAACAACGTAGTCGGTAGGCCGCGCGACTGCACCGCCTGCATGGTCTTGGAAGACGGATCAAGCAGTACATTGCTCAGGCTCAGGCCCTCGCTCTCGAGAAAATCCCTTGCCTGTTGAGCGGTCTCGCCCTGGTTCACCAAGACGAAGGCAACGCCCGGGAACTCCGACTCGGCCTGCTCGAATGCGGGCATCTCGCGGCGGCAGGGAGGACACCAACTCGCCCAAAGGTTCAGCACCACCGGTCGCCCGGAATAGGAGGCAAGGGATATGGGCTGTTCGTCCAGTGTCGCCAATTGCAGGTCCGGCATAGGGGGAGCGGACCGCAGCATCAGGCTCAGGGCGCTATTCGCCATGACCCAGACGACAACGCCGACAGCGATGCCTGCCAGGGCGGGACGGCGCAAGGGCCTGGCCACGCGGGTCCGCCACCATACGTAGGCAGCTGCGACCGGGATGCCTATCCACCACGCGAAGCCGCCGTCGCCGATGGCAATCATGGACATCGGTGCGGCCGAGTAGTCGGCCCACCATTGGGCGATATAGCCTGCACGGGCGGCCAGAAATCCCCAGAATGTTGCGTCCAGCAGCATTCCCCCCGCCGCCTTGTGCGCGCTATCGGGGATTCTGCGTGCGGCACTTCGGGCTACGACCCATGCCACTAGCACGGCCACGATGACAACAACCACCTGAATCGAGAAGGGACCGACGCCGATCATGACACCCCCGCCGCATTCAAACGTGCCAGGAAGTCGTCCGGTCCGATCTCGCCGACCACGCGCAGATCCCGGCGCTCCTGGCCGTCAGGCCCAACAAGAATCAGCGTGGGCGGCCCCATGACGCCCCAGTGTTTGAGCAGCTCCTTGTCCGTGGCGTCATTGCGCGTCACGTCGGGCCGCAGGATTTGCATGGCGGCCATCCTTGCCGCCACGTCAGGGTCGCCGAACACATTACGCTCGATCACATGGCAGCTGACACACCAGTCGGCATAGAAATCAATGAGCGTCCATTGGCCGCGTGCTGCCGCATCGTGCAGGCGCGCGTCCACGTCTTCAACCGATTTGGCCGGGACATAGTTCGGCGTCGTGGCGGCCACATCGACAACTTGCCCGGTACCCCGCAAATGCGCCAACGGCTGCGAGACGGAGTCGCCCCCTGAGGCGGCGCCAACCAGCATCAGTACCGACCACAAACCGGCGAACGCCGCCCCCGAGCGCAAAGTCCAGGCCAAGCGCTGCCGGCCCGCCACCGCCTGTGCCCAGGCGATGAGGCCGATGGCCATGGACAAGATCCATGCGCCCCAAAGCATCAGCGCCAGCGTGCCGGTGAGGAAGCGTGTCAGCATCATTACCGCCATTCCAAGCATGACATAGCCAAAGGCGACGCGTACCCGGTCCATCCAGGCGCCCGGCTTGGGCAACACGCGCGCACCGAAGACGGCGATCACCAGCAAGGGCACGCCCATGCCAAGACCAAGCGCGAACAGAGCCAGCCCACCCTGGACCGCGCTGCCCGTTTGACCGATATACAGCAATGCGCCCGCCAGCGGTGCCGTCATGCAAGGACCGACCAGAAGAGCCGACAGAAAGCCCAGTGCGGCGGCGCCGGCAACGTTGCCGCCTGATCGCCCTCGCCCGGCAGCCTCGATACGATTCATCAGGCCGGACGGCAAGCGCAGCTCGAACATGCCGAACAGAGAACTTGCAAGAACGACAAACAATGCGGCAAAGGCGCCCAGCAACCATGGCGATTGCAATGTCGCCTGAAGGTTGGCGCCCGCCAGCCCTGCGGCGACTCCCACTGCGGCATACGTACCGGCCATCGCGACCACATACGACAGCGACATGATGAAGGCACGCTTCGGCTTGGCCTGGCTGCCGACGACCATGGTGGAAATGATGGGGATCATCGGCAACGTGCACGGCGTGAAAGCCAGCAGAAGGCCGAAGCCGAAAAACAGCAGCGTACCGGCGAGCGGGCCCACCGAGGCCAGCCGCTGAGCGGCCGCCTGGTCTTCTCCAAGGTTGGCACTGGCGGACATGGCAGCCGAAGCGCTCACCGCGTCATTTGACGACGCCTGGGGCGCCCCGGACGGCCCGCCATCGGTGTCAGCGCTCGCCACGACGCTTGCCGCCCCCGTGTCGACCTGAATGGTTTCGGGCGGATAACAGATGCCGTCTTCGGCACACCCTTGCCAGTGCAATGTCAGAGACCCGGATGCCGCTGTCGCGAAACGAAGGCGTGCCGCATTGCCCGAATAAATGACTGTGTCGCCGAAGAACTCATCATGCCTTGGCGTACCGGCCGGCAGTACGAGATCAATATCGTTTCCCTGGCCGTCGACAAGCTTCAACGAGTGACGGTAGACATAATAGCCATCGGCAATGAGCCCCTGGACGACATACTCGTCTCCTTCCTGCTGCAGCTCCGCAAGCGTGAAGACTTCCGAAGCTTCAAGGAATTCGGGCTGCGAACTCGATGAGAAGAGGCCACTGTTCGCCCAGGCACTTCCAACGGCAAGAAAACATACGACAAGAGCCGCACGGGCAATCCGAAAGGCAGACAAGCTGAGCTCCTTGAACTGAATTGCCGTGCATGATGCGCCCGCAGGATTAAGAGAAACTTAAGACCATGCAATGGGCTGCTGCAACGCCGCAAAAAACGTCAGCGGTCGCCGGTATCAGGCGCCATGGGAAGCGTAAGCCGCGCTTCCAGCCCGCGGCCATTGCGCGGCAGGAGCTCGAGCGTGCCGCCGTGCCGCCGCGCGATGGCGTCTACGATCGAAAGCCCGAGCCCGTGGCCCGGCACTTCGGGGTCACCGCGCCAGAAGCGATTGACGGCCTGAATCCGCTCTTCTTCCGTCAGGCCCCGCCCTTCATCCAACACGCTAATGTGTATCGTGCCATCTGCCTGCGGGTTGATGCGGACAATAACCGGGCTGTCCGGCGGGCCGTACCTCAATGCGTTGTCGATCAGGTTCTGTAGGGCGGCAACCAGTAACGGGCGGGCGGCGCGTACGGAGCCAGATGCGTGCTCGCTTTCGATCCGGACCTTATCGGCGGCCTTGCCATGTACGTGCTTCACCGCCTCAATCGCCGCGTATACGGCGTCGGCTGGGTCACTGACCTCAATCTGCACAGATTCCGCGTCCAGACGGGCCAACTCGAGCAGACGCTGGAGGATATTCTCCAGTTGCTGCACGCCCTGGTCCGCGCTGTTCAACGCCGCTTCGAGCGTCGCGCTTTCATCTGGACGCTGCGATACAAGTTTCGCCACCTGAATGTGCGTTTTCACACCTGTGAGGGGCGTGCGCAGCTCATGGGCCGCGCTGTCAGTGAAGCGGCGTTCCCGTATGATTGCCGCCTGAAGTCGTTCCAGAAGGCGTTCAATGGTATGCAGGAGCGGCCTCAGCTCCTCCGGCGCCTTCACTTGCGGCAAGGGACTCTCATCACCCGGGCGCCGCTTTGCCAGCAGAACGCGGATGCGCTCCAACGGCGCCAGACCGCGGGTAATGCCGAACCACAGGACGATCAGCGTCCCCAACAGTGCGACGACAAACGGCACGCCGGCCGAGAGCACCAACTCTTTGACCAATTCCTCTCGGATATCGATGCTGTCTGCCGTGGCAATCTGAATATCGCCCTGGCGCAGCACATAGGTCCGCCATCGCTTATTGCCGTGCACATGCACGCTGAAGCCGGGATCCGCCCCAGCCAGGTCGGGACTACCCGCCGTACGGGCCAACGTTCCGACCGTGACGGCTCCACGCACCAAACTGACTTCACAAGCGACACCGTCTCTGGCCACGACATCCAGCGGCGCATTTCCGGCGGCCGAAATGTCTTCCGGTTCGGGAAACTGGGCCACCAGCCCGGCCACCATGCGCGCCGACGCAGCGAGCCGGTTATCGAGTGCATCGCGCAGCGATTGACGTGCGTCCATGAACATCCATGTCGCCACTATCATCCATAGCGCCGTAAGGGAAACGCCAATAATCAGCAGAAGCCGCAGCCGCAGGCTCATCGCTCTGATGCTCCTTCCGCTGGACCCAGCCTATAGCCGAGTCCCCTGACTGTTTCAACGATATTGTTTCCCAGCTTGCGCCGCAGATGGTAGATATGAACGTTGATTGCGTTGCTTTCCAGCTGTTGCTCATACCCGTAGACGCTGTCGCACAGTTGCTCGGTGCTGAGGATGGCGTGAGGATTTTGAAGGAACGCGCGCAGCAGCGACAGCTCCCGGCGCGCCAATGTAATCGGCTTGCCGGCCATCCAGACCTGTCCCGTCGAAGCACAAAAGGTCAATGCCCCGTGATTGATGCAGTCCGTACTCCGGCCGGCGATTCTGCGTACCAACACGTGCAGCCTCGCTTGCAATTCATGAAGGTCGAAGGGTTTGACGAGATAGTCGTCCGCGCCGCCAAGCAAGCCTTCCACACGGTGATCAAGCGCATCACGCGCAGTCAGGACCAGGATGGGAAGATCGCGCCCGCTACTGCGCCAACGCCGCATTAGCGCCATGCCGTCTTCATCGGGCAGACCAAGATCCAGGATGCAGACATCGAAGTGCGACGTCGCCAAGGCGGCGTCCGCCAGACGCGCCGTGCCTACATGGTCGACGGTAAGGCCATGCAGCTTCAGCCCGGCCACTATACCGCTTGCGACCAGAGCATCATCCTCAACGAGCAAAACGTGCATCGGTATCTCCTAATCGGCCGCCACGCCCGGGCGTAGCGCCTTTTATCCTCTGAAAAGCTTAACAGTCTCTCCAGACGAGACTCGATGCCGGCAATTCGGTCCGACCCGATCGCTCAGAGCGATTATGCGAAAGTGGCGGCCCGTAGCAGTGGCGGTTTTGCCGGTGACGGGGTACGCCTTCGGCAAGGTGACCGGGAACAATTCACGGTGGTGGAATGTCGCCGGGGCGATAAGCAGGCAGTCTTCCAGCCGGAATGATCGTCAGCATGGCCAACCCGGACAGGATGAGCAGCCCGATCTTTAGCGCCATCAGGCGGGCTTCGGTATTGATGCGGATCGCTTCGGCTTTTTGTTCGGCCGTCGCATCGGTAGCGGCAATGATTTCTTCGAACCGCTCATTACTCACGAAATTGATGTTGTCCAGGTCGACCTGCTGCTGCAGCGAGACGGGCAGGACCGGATTTTCAGCCAGACGGCTCATGACCGCGGCGCTGAGCAGGCCGACCATCAGCGCTCCTGCCAGCGCCGTCCCTACGGCTGCTGCCAGGTTGTTCGTGGTGCCCCGAAGCGAACCCACGTCCCCGGCCAGTTCTTTAGGGGCCGAGGTCACCAGCACGTTGAACACCAGCGTGACGAGGGCGCCCTGCCCGATACCGAAGACGACGAGGCCGAAAAGAACCGGGATGGCGCTCCAGTCGTTACGCACCACGATGGCCAGCCAGTTCACCATGGGGTTCGTGTAGCCACCCTTGGAACCCTCAATGCCCGCCAATGAATTGAAAGGGCGGCCGGTGGCATTGACGCCCAGCCGTGCCCGCGCTCCTGTCGCTCCGATCAGGTCGCAGACGACCGCGAAGACGAAGGGCTTCGATATGCTCATGATGGTGAATCGATGTTCGGCGTCGCCGGCATTGTGGCAACCGCCGTCGGTATCCACGACGGATATGCCGAACAGCCGTGGAGACACGCGCGCCAATGCAGGATAAATGCTCGACACTTCCCCTTGATGGACGCCGGAAAACCGGGAATGGGCCTCTGCAACGAGCGCGTCTACCTTCGACGCCACCGGCAAGGTTCCGGTCGACACGTAGGACCGGTCTGGATCGAATAAAGGGTCAAGCAGTTCCACCGTCCATCTCCCACTGTTTGAGGAGACGTCTCCCGCTTGCGGCCACGGGAGGCGCAAGAAGTCACTGCGACTTACAGCACATGTTGCGGAAATACGAAGAACTGCTTAGCTTGATGCTGCCTGACACAGCACAAGGTGGGCGCAAGCTCGTTAATGTACGTTCGGAATTTCGCCGTTGCAAGCCTCGTCGCGCACGGCACCGCGTTGCGCTGGCACGCCTTCCCACGCGACAATGGCCGCTTGATGAACATGGCCAGTACAGGCGTGTCTAGATAGGTATAGATAGTAATGACGATGAACCCGCGAGACGCTGGGGACACACCAAAAGGTAAGGAAACACGGGGCCTGAGCGCCGAAACCTCCGGCAATCCGCCGCTGGACGTTTCCGGTCACACCCCCATGATGCAGCAATACCACCGCCTTAAAGCAGAGGCCGGGCAGCATCTGCTCTTCTATCGGATGGGCGACTTCTACGAGCTCTTTTATGAAGACGCCGAGAGAGGCGCTCGTCTGCTGAATCTGACGTTGGCCAAACGTGGCATGTCCAACGGCGCGCCGGTGCCCATGGCGGGTGTACCGGTCCATTCAGTGGAAGGCTATCTGGCCCGCCTGGTGGCCATGGGTGTATCGGTGGCCATTTGCGAACAAGTGGGCGATCCCGCCGCCAGCAAGGGTCCGGTCGAGCGCAAGATCGTCCGCATTGTCACCCCGGGCACACTGACCGATGACGCCCTACTGCCCAGCAAGGCTGACCGCATGATTGCGGCGGTATGGGTGCCGCCCAAAGGCCGGAACATACGCTGCGGACTCGCCTGGATGAATGTGGCCAATGGCGAATTCCGGGTGACGGAGTGCGCTCCGGACATGCTGGAAACGGAGCTTCACCGCATCTCGCCGGCCGAACTGGTCTGCGCGGAAGGCGCCCGCGACATCCCGGCATCATCGGCGGCTCTCAGCCGCATCCCGGATTGGCACTTCGAGGCAGACGGCGCACGCCATGTCCTTGAGACGCACTTCCATGTTGAAGGCCTGCAAGGCCTGGGGTTGGGCGACGTGCCGGTAGCCAGCTGCGCTGCCGGCGCCCTGTTGCGCTATGTGAGCCGCACGCAGAGCCAGGCACTGGAGCACGTGCAAGGCATCCGGGTAGACCATGGTGGCGAGTATGTCGTACTGGACCCGGTCACGCGGCGCAATCTTGAGCTGACCGACACCATCAGTGGCGAGGACGGCCCCACTTTATTCTCGGTGCTTGATCACTGCGTCACGCCCATGGGCAGCCGGTTGCTGCGTCGCTGGCTGCACCACC
>JAJUGH010000088.1 GCA_029268265.1 Alcaligenaceae bacterium
CGAGTCCCAGGAATATTCCGGCAAGTATGGTCTGGTTGACCAGCTTCATGCGATACCCGGACCCGTGCTCTCCACAATGGACAATGTTGTCCGCCATCTGCGACAAGAGGGGTCGGCAGGCCTCGACGGTTTCCGCATCCCCGCCCGCAAAGCAGGCTAGGCGGCCCTCCGCCGCCGAGGCCACTGAACCCGTCACCGGCGCATCCACGAATGCGGCCGCGCGCTCGGCTGTAATCGCCACGTTATTCTTTGCAAGCGCCGGGGCAGCGGTTGTCATATCGATGAAGATGGTGTCCGGCTGCATGCCCTGGCGCATGGCCGAATAGACGTGTTCGACGTCGGTGGTGTCACGCAGCATCGTAATGACGATGCGCGATCGCTGAGCCAGTTCAATCAGATCGGTGGCGACGCTGGCGCCGCGTCGCTTCAGTTCGAGCGTCTGTTGTGGATTGCGGGCCCATACCCACAAGGGATGCCCCGCCGACATGATGCGCTCCGCGAGCGGCAAACCCATGTTCCCCAGTCCGATCCAACCTATCGTGCTCATGGCGGCCTCCCGATGGCTAGCGACAGTACTCATTGTACGACTCGGGGTGCATGGCCCCGGTGCTGCGGGCGGCTCAGCGGCTCAGCGGGGCGGCAGATGGGCGTCGCGAATTACCCGGCCCCATTTCCGGGTCTCTTCGAGCAGGACGCCCTGCAGCGCTTCGGGATCTCCGCCCAGGGGCTCGGCCCCCACTTCCAGCAGACGATCGCGTAGTTCCTCGGATGCCAGCACCTCATTCAGCGCCTCGTTATAGCGTTCAATAATGTGCGCCGGTGTGCCGCGCGGGGCGAGCAGGGCATACCACTTGGCTGCCTTCAGTTCGGGATAGCCGGCTTCGGCAATGCTGGGGACGTCGGGCAAGGCGGGGCTGCGTCGGGACGCCATGACCGCCAGAGGCCGGACCCGTTCGGTTCGCACATAGTTCAGCACGCCGGAGACGACCTGGAACATGACCTGGATGTCGCCGCTCATCAGGTTGTTGGTGGCCGGTTCCGCCGCGCTGTAGGGCACATGAACCATGTTGGTCCCTGTCGCACTCATGTACGACTCACCGGCAAGATGCATCGCGCTTCCATTACCCGACGAACCGAAATGCACCACGCCGGGATATCGGGCCAGGTACTCGGTGAGTTCCAGGACGGAATGCACCGGCAGGTCGTTGTTCACCACCAGGATATGTGGAATCTGAGCCACGAGTCCGATAGGAGTGAAATGTTCCAGAGGATCGAGAGGGGGAGAGCGGTTCAGTTCGGGTTCGATTACCAGCGTGTCGACGGTGGCGAACAGCAGGGTGTAGCCGTCGGTATTGGCGTCAATGGCGGTAAGAAGTCCGGGGAAGTGGGCGCTGCTGGTGAAATTCTGAAGCAGAATGCGATTGCCCAGGCGTGCGGACAGCGCATCGGTCACGACTCTCGCGATGGTGTTGCCCACGCCAGAACCAGCCTGGGCCGGGACGATCGCCTGTATGCTGCGGCCGGGTTCCGGCCACTGTCCATCCGTGGCGAAGACCACCGACGATGCCAGGAAAAGGACCAGCCCTAGGACCCCCGAGCCCAATCTCCGCATACCCATGCCAATACGTGTCGTTTACATTGGGAATGTATCATGCTTGCTGCTTGGGAAATCCGCTTGGAGTGAACGTCTTTATGGGGCAATTCATGCCGCAGGGTGCCGCAGTCTCCGTCCTGGTGGCGGCCACGTTGGCGTTGCTGGCGCTGGTGCTGTTCGTCATGCTGCTGCGGATGCGGCGTCGCTATGATCATCTGCTGCAGGAAAAGCATGCAGTGGAACTCGAGCTCGCCAGGCTGGATACCGAGCGCCACGAGCGGCAGCGGGCCTTCGAACTCATGAAGCAGGAGCTCGAAGACTCACGGGAGCGCCTGACACATGAATTCCACTTGCTGGCCTCGCGAGTACTCCACGAAAAGGAGCAGCATTTTCAGACGGCCAGTCGCGAGACGCTCTCCGGCCTCCTGCAGCCGTTTCGGGAACAACTCCAGGCTTTCCAGCTGCGGGTCAACCAAGTGCACGACGAGTCGCTTCGCGGCAATGTGTCTCTCGCAACCGAAGTCCGTCGGCTCGCGGACATCGGCATGCAGATGGGAAAAGAGGCGGAATCGCTCGCCCAGGCACTGAAGGGTAATAAAAAAATCACCGGCAATTGGGGCGAAGTCCAATTGGAACGCAGCCTGGAGCTGGCGGGGCTGGAACGCGGCGTGCATTACGAAACTCAGCTGCGCCTGAAGGCGGACAGCGGTGAACGACGCATTCCCGACTTCGTGCTGAAACTGCCTGACGGAAAGCACGTGGTCATTGATAGCAAGGTGTCACTAGTGGACTATGACCGGGCGGTTTCTGCCTCCGATGAAGCTGAGCGCCTCGCTGCGCTGGATGCTCACGTGCGCGCGGTGCGCCTGCATATGGAGGATCTCGCCGGTAAGAACTATAGCGGTTTGCCGGGGCTCGACAGCCCCAGCTTCGTGCTGATGTTCATGCCCATTGAGGCGGCATATATCGAGGCATTGCGGCATGATGCCGCGCTTTATGACCATGGCAGCATGCGCAACGTCATCCTTGTGTCGCACAGTACGCTGATGCCGGTCCTCAAGACGGTCTCCAATCTGTGGATGGTGGCGCGCAGCAATGAACAGGCACAGGCCTTGGCCGATCGAGCCGGTGATCTTTACAACCAGGTCGCCCTGGTGGCGGAACGGCTCAAAAAGCTTGGCGATGCCCTGGACACGGTGAGTCGGCAATACAACAGCACCGTTACGGCAGTGGCAGGGCAGCAGGGCCTGCATGGCAAAGTACAGAAATTCCGCGAACTATCGGCCAAGGCTAACCGGCGCATGCCTGATCTGCAGCCCTTGGCGGCAGATATCGAAAATGAGCGGCTTGGTCTGATCAACGGAAGCGTAGAATAGTTGCAACCACGAAGGGGCGAATCGTGATGTCGATGTCGCAAAGTCAAACGCATACTCCATCCCCTGCCGCACTGGCCCACCCGCAATTCTCACGGTGGCTCGTGTCGGCCATCGCCGTGATCGTGTTGCTGATCCTGGCCGGCGGCGTCTATGCCGCGGCACAGGGCGACATGCCGGCACTGTCCGGCGCCATCGTGGGCGGCAGCGCGGCGGCGCTTGCTACGGCAGTGGGCACCTTGCCCGTGCTGCTGTCCTGGCAGCCGTCGCAACGTCTGCACGACGCGATGCTCGGTTTCGGGGCGGGTGTCATGCTCGCCGCCTGTGCATTCTCGCTCATCGTGCCAGGCATCGAGGCCGCCACGGAGCTGGGGGCGGGCAAATGGGGAGCCAGCCTCACGGTCGCCGGCGGGATACTCGTTGGGGCCATCGCATTGCTGATGGTGGACCGGATGTTGCCCCATGAACATTTCATCAAGGGCGTCGAAGGAAGCCGGTCCCGGCAGCTCAAGCGGGTCTGGCTGTTCGTGATCGCGATCGCCCTGCACAACGTGCCGGAAGGTCTGGCCATTGGCGTGGCCTTCGCCGGTCCGGAGGCCGATGCCGCCCGTGCGCTCGCTATCGGTATCTCCATGCAGGACATCCCCGAAGGTCTGGTCGTTGCCCTGGCGATGCGCGGCGTCGGTTATGGACGCGGCGTCTCCGTAGGTGTGGCGGTCTTCTCGGGGCTGGTCGAACCCTTGATGGCGATGTTCGGCGTACTGGTGGTCACCCTGTCGGCCATCATGCTCCCTTGGGGCCTGGCGGCCGCGGCGGGCGCCATGCTGTTCGTGATCAGCCACGAAATCATCCCTGAATCGCACCGGCAAGGACATGAGTCCTGGGCAACGGGCGGCCTCATGGGCGGCTTCGTGGTGATGATGCTGCTCGATACAGCCCTCGGTTGAGCCCGACTCTGCCAGACACTGTTTCATTGGCGGCTGTGGCGCTTGCTCATGGCGGCTGGTCACGGGTATGCCCCCATAGGCACCAGGATCTGCAGAAACGTTGCATAAAGTGCCGAGTTGTACGGGCAAACCCCGACGAAAATTTTATGATTCGAATAGCTCCAGGCGGTAGGATATTCGGGTTCATTACAGTGAGCATCAGCCCATTGCAACGGTTATCCACCGAACAATTACAGGGATACGCCCAAGGAGTTTCGTATGCAGAAGAAGTTCAAGGCCACTTTCGGCAAGCACCTGGCGATCAGCGCCGGTGCTGCGGCCATGTTCGCCGCCCTGATGGCACCACTGCCCGCCGCTGCGCAGCAGAAATTCGTCAGCATCGGCACCGGCGGCGTCACGGGTGTGTATTACGCAGCGGGTGGCGCGATCTGCCGCCTGGTGAACAAAGACCGCGCCGATCACGGCATCCGGTGCTCGGTCGAGTCCACCGGCGGGTCCGTCTTCAACGTGAACACCATCAAGGCCGGTGAACTTGATCTCGGTGTCGTACAGTCCGACGTCGGCTATAACGCCTATAACGGCGAGGGCCAGTTCAAGGAAGCCGGCAAGTTCGAGAAGCTGCGCTCGGTTTTCTCGCTGCACCCCGAGCCGTTCACGGTCGTGGCTCGCAAGGAAGCCAATATCTCCAGCTTTGATGACTTCAAGGGCAAGCGTTTCAACGTCGGCAACCCGGGCTCGGGCACGCGCGCTTCCATGGAGCAATTGCTCGCCGCCCAAGATCGCGACCTGAGCTTCTTCTCGCTGGCCTCCGAGCTGCGCCCTGACGAGCACGGTAGCGCGCTGTGCGACGGCAAGATCGATGGCTTCTTCTACGGCGTGGGACACCCTTCCGCCAATATTCAGGACCCGACCACCAGCTGCGGCGCCCAACTGGTTTCCCTGACCGGTCCGGCCGTCGACAAGCTCGTCGACACCTATCCGTACTATGCCAAGGTCGCCATCCCGGCTGGCCTGTATCCGAACAACGACAAGGAAACCAACACGTATGGTGTGTTGGCCACTTTCGTGACGTCGGCTGACGTGCCTGAAGAAACGGTGTACACCGTGGTCAAGGCGGTCTTCGAGAACTTTGAAGACTTCAAGAAGCTGCATCCCGCTTTCGGTCTGCTCGAAAAGGAAGACATGGTCAAAAACGGCCTGTCGGCTCCTCTGCACCCCGGTGCCGAGAAGTACTTCAAGGAAAAAGGCCTGCTCTGATGGCCTGAGCCGTCATCGGGCGGCTTGAACAGGCATGCCACCGGCCATCAGTAGTCGGTGGCATGCTTTTTTCGTTGAGTCCGCCGTAATGCGGATCAACCCGGCGCCAAAAGCGCCGGTGTTTCGTTTCTCTTCAGGGGAAAATGCATGACCTCTACTCCCGAGCTGTCAAAGGAGCAGCATGCTGCCAACGCCGAACTCGAACAGCTTGTCGCCGATGTGGATCGCGGCGGCCGGACCGTAGGAGGTGTGAGCGGCACGGTACTGTTCGTGGGAGCCGTTTTATGGTCCCTGTTTCAGCTCTGGTACGCTTCACCGCTGCCCTTCACGTTCAACTTCGCGATTTTCAATGACACCGAGGCGCGGGCCCTGCATTTGGGCATCGCCATGTTCCTCGGTTATCTGGCGTATCCCGCCACCAAGCGCTCGCCCCGTGACACCATGCCGCTGCATGACTGGGGGCTTGCGCTTATTGCCGGGTTCTGCGGCTCCTATCTGTATTTCTTCTACGCGGAACTCGCTACGCGGCCCGGTATCCCCACCACCATGGATATCGCCTGCGCCTCCATCGGGCTGGTGCTGCTGCTGGAAGTAACGCGGCGCGCCCTCGGCGCTCCCATGGCCGTGCTGGGTACGGTCTTTGTCGCTTATGTCTTTCTCGGTCCCTGGTTGCCGGAAGCACTGGCGCACCGTGGTGCCTCCATCGAGCGCCTGGTCTCGCACATGTGGCTCACCACCGAAGGCGTCTATGGCGTGGCGCTCGGTGTCTCGGTCTCCTATATCTTCATTTTCGTCCTGCTGGGGTCGCTGCTTGATCGTTGTGGCGCAGGCAACTACATGATGCAGGTGTCGTTCGCCTTGCTCGGCCACCTTCGTGGCGGGCCTGCCAAAGTGGCGGTCGTCAGTTCGGCGGTAAACGGCATTGTGTCGGCTTCCTCGGTCGCGAACGTGGTGACGGGCGGCATCTTTACCATTCCGCTCATGAAGAAGGCGGGGTACGGCGGAGTCCGGGCTGGCGCCATCGAAACCGCATCGTCAGTCAATGGCCAGATCATGCCTCCCGTCATGGGGGCGGCGGCCTTCCTGATGATCGAGTACGTGGGCATTCCGTACACCGACATCATCCGCCACGCACTGCTGCCGGCCAGCATTTCGTATATCGCCCTTTTCTATATCGTGCACCTTGAAGCCCTGAAGCTGGGCATCAACCCGATGATGTCGGCGGGCAAACCCAAGACCCCGCTCCAGAAGATCGCCGGCTGGGGTATGGGCATCGCGGGCACCGTCGTGGTGATGGCGCTGGTGTACTGGATCGGCATCGGGGTGCGCAGCGTGGCCGGCGCCTCGGCCACACCCATTCTCCTGGTGCTGCTGCTGGCGCTCTATGTATGGCTGTTGCGCATTGCTGCGCGCCACCCTGATCTGCCCACCGATATCAGCGTCACGAACCCGACCCGCCCGGAAGCGTGGCCCACCGTGCGGGCCGGTCTGTATTACCTGATTCCCATCGGGATCCTGGTGTGGTGTCTGGCCGTCGACCAACTGTCGGCAGGCCTCTCGGCATTCTGGGCCGTGATGTCCATGCTGTTCCAGATGGTCACTCAGCGCCCGTTGATCGCCTTCTTCCGGAACCAGTCGATTGGCGAACCGCTGAAGGAAGGCTTTCGTGAAGCCGTGGTGGGCCTGCAGGAAGGCGCCCGCAACATGGTGGGCATTGCAATCGCCTGCGGGACGGCCGGGCTCATCGTGGGCGCCATCACGCTCACGGGACTCGGCCTGCGCATGACCGCGTTCGTGGAGCTGGTCTCCATGGGCAACGTGCTGGTCATGCTTTTCTTTACCGCCGCCGTGTGTCTGGTGTTGGGTCTGGGAATGCCGACGACCGCCAACTACATCCTGATGGCCACCCTGATGGCGCCGGTGGTGGTGGAACTGGGCGCGCAGAGCGGTATGGTCATTCCCCTGATCGCCGTCCACATGTTCGTGTTTTATTACGGCATCATGGCGGACATCACGCCGCCGGTGGGGCTCGCCACTTTCGCCGCGGCGGCGATCTCCGGCGAGAGTCCGCTGGCCACGGGCGTGCAAGGCGTCACCTACGCCATGCGTACGGCCGTCCTGCCCTTCATGTTCATCTTCAATCCCATGTTGCTCCTCATCGATGTGTCGGGCTGGTGGGAACTATTGTTGGTCGTGTTCGGGGCGACGGTGGCTTCGCTGGTCTTTGCTGCGGCCACCATCGGGTGGTTCCGCGCCAAATGTTCGTGGCTGGAAGTCATCCTGCTGCTCCTGGTCACCTTCGCCCTGTTCCGCCCGGACTGGTTCATGAACCATATCGCACCCAAATATGAGTCGCGCCCGGCTTCGCAGGTGTACGAAGTCGCTGCCGAACTTCCATCTGGCGGGCGATTTGTTGCAGTGCTGGCGGGTATGAACATTGAAGGAGACGAACTGCGCAAGACGGTGGCTGCGGCGTTACCCGATCTTCCTGAAGACAGCGAAGCCACCGGCGCCAATGCGGGTCGCCAGCGATTGTCCGAAGCCGGCCTGACCATCATGGCGTTGGGTGACATGGTACAGATCGCCAATGTCCGTTTCGGCAGTACGGCGCGCCGTGCCGGATGGGAGCAGGGCTGGGATGTTGAAGAAGTCCTGGTACCAAATCCTGCGCGGCCTTCCGAGTTCTGGGTGTACATCCCGGCGTTGGCGATTGTGGCCTTCATCTGGGCAATGCAGGGCCGGCGTATGCGCCGGAACGGGGCCGGCGCCGCCCCGGCGGTTGCGTAAAGCGCGGTGGCATTACCCGAGCGCGACGGCATTCCTCCCAGCCGCGTTTACCTGCCAGAAGGGCCGTGGGAACGTTTGCTCGACTTTCTCGAGCACCGTTTTCCACGGGTTGCGCCCAACATCCTGCTTCAACGCCTGGCAGCCGACGAAATTGTTGACGAGCAGGGCCGTCCACAAACGGCCGGCACGCCGTACCGACCGGGGCAATGGCTGTGGTATTACCGCGAGGTCCCGGACGAAGTCCCGGTGCCGTTCGAGCTCCCGGTGATATATCGGGACGCTCGCATCGTGGCAGTCGACAAGCCGCACTTCATGGCTACCACGCCCGGCGGCCGTTACCTGCGCCATACGGCGCTGGTTCGTTTGCGTGCCGAACTTGACGTGCCTACGCTGGCGCCCATGCACCGGCTCGACCGCGATACCGCGGGTGTGCTGCTGTTCAGCACCGGTCCGGCATATCGAGGCCGCTACCAGGCCCTCTTCCAGTCGCGCGATGTTCTGAAGGAATACGAGGCGGTGGCCGCGCCACCGCAACACCTCAAGTTTCCCCTCTTGCACCGCAGCCGGCTTCAGGAACTGCCGGGACGGTTCATCATGGAGGAGGTGGCGGGTGAGCCCAACAGTGAAACGCAGATCGAACTTCTTCAGTGGCTGGATGATGGCTCTCGGTGTGGCTCCGGCGCCGCGCCACTACCGCATGAAGCTGGGCGCCGTGCGCTGCTGCGGCTTCTTCCTCTCACCGGGCGCAAGCATCAGCTGCGCGCGCACCTGAGCGCGATCGGCATGCCCATACTCAACGATGCCTATTATCCCGAAATGCGCCCGCGTCCCGACGGCGATTTCGAGCAGCCCCTGCAGTTGCTGGCACGCGCCATCGAGTTCCGCGACCCCGTGGACGGGCGCATGCATCGCTTCGAAAGCGCCCGGGTGCTGAGCGCCGCCAGGCCCTGAAGGCGGCGGACGAAACCGGCATGCCCCTTGCTGCGATTCCGGTCTTCAGCAAGGAGCAGACACATGACGGACAGCGAACAAACATTGCCGCCGCAGCACCAGGAGCGGCAGCCCGGTCACCAGAGTGAGATGCATCCCGAGCCCCAGAGCGGCGAGCGTACCTATCTGGCGGCGGGCAAACTGAAGGGCAAGGTGGCCGTGATTACCGGTGGCGATAGCGGCATCGGGCGCGCCGTGGCCGTTGCATTCGCCAAGGAAGGTGCCGACTTACTGGTGTGCTACTACGATGAGCACGAAGATGCGGAAGAAACGCGCCGCCTGATCGAGCAGGAGGGCCGACGCTGCGAGCTGATGGCTGGCGACATTGGCGATGAGTCGCATTGCAACGAGATCATCCGCAAGGCTATCGACACTTTTGGCCGTCTGGATATTCTGGTGAACAATGCTGCCGAACAGCATGTGAGCAAGAAGTTCGAAGAAATCGATACGGAGCAGCTCGAGCGTACTTTCCGGACCAACTTTTTCGGCATGTTCCTGCTGACGCGTGCGGCCCTGCCGCACATGAAGTCGGGTGCGGCGATCGTTAATACGACGTCCGTGACGGCTTATCGGGGCAGCCCGGGGCTCATCGACTATTCGGCTACCAAAGGCGCCATCGTGGCATTCACCCGTTCGTTGGCGAAGTCCTTGGCCGAGCGCGGAATACGCGTCAACGGCGTGGCGCCCGGACCTATCTGGACGCCACTGATTCCGGCGAGCTTCGATGAAGAGGCCGTGAAGAAGTTCGGCGCGGACACGCCAATGAAGCGCCCGGGGCAACCAGAAGAGGTCGCTCCCTGCTACGTGTTCCTGGCGTCGGACGACGGCAGCTACATGACCGGCCAGGTCCTGCACCCCAACGGCGGGGACATTATCAACGGCTAAAGCGGCACCGGCGAGCGCGGGGCGGCGCGCTCCGCCGCCGGACCGGCATGTCCTGAAGGGGCCGGTGGCCCTTGCGCCGGCGCGGCTGCCGGTGCCCGCCATGCGGGCAGCCGGCGCTGCGTCCGTTCAGGCTACCGACATGGGTCGGCGGCGCTGTTCCGCGGGCGGATACTTGATCTGCGCGCGATACTTCGACACCGTACGGCGCGCCACGCGCACGCCTTCCTGGGCGAGGCGTTGGGCCAGCATGACGTCGGAGAGGGGCTCGTTCGGATCTTCCGATTCGATCATCTCCTGGATCAGCGC
>JAJUGH010000089.1 GCA_029268265.1 Alcaligenaceae bacterium
ATCTGCAGCCCCCAGTGGGAAAACTCATCCCACGAAAAAAACTGCATGCCCCGCGAGTGCCACACCGACAGGCCAAAGATCAGCGCGCAGGCCGCGCCCACCGCGTGAAGGTCTTTCTGGCGCCAACCCTGCCGGTAGAGGGCGCTACCGCACAAGAAAACGATGCCTGCCGCCCCGAGAGCCAGCGTGCCGGGGAACAAAAACCCCATCAGGGCGCACAGGTAGACCAGAATGGCGAGTGTCGCCTGGCCCCAGAGCGGGCCGTAGGCGGTATTTTGCGTGGCCCGGGCGCCGATCAGGCTCCAGCCGGTCAGGCTCAGGAACAACAGAAGGTAATACAAGCGTGCCTCGCGGTGTCTTTACCTTATCGTGGTAATACCATGCGCTGTTCAGTTCAGCGCGACAGCCCCGGCACCGTGCTCAGGGCACACTCCATGCCCAGGCTGCGAGGAATCACACCGAACAGCCGCTCCAGGGCATGGAGCAGCGTACCGTCTATCGGCAGCGGCTCAATCGGATAATCGTCGTAATCCAGCCCCAGCTCCACGAACGGGCGCAGCGCCGCGGCGCGGATCCAGAACATATTGCCGGCCGGGAAACAGAAGTGGTCGGGAAGCTCGTGCACGCCCATGCGTTCGGCCAGATTCTTCGCCACCTCCCGGTTGGCATCCCAGCCGAAGGGGGTGGGTTCATCGGGGAAAAGCACGCCCCAGTCGGGGTTTTCTGCCATGCGGCACACGATGTTGTCCAACATGGGGCCGCTTTCCGGGCCGCCCAGCGTGTTGGCCATCAAAAAGTTGCGCCATTTTTCTACAGCGTCGCGCCCGGCATGTTCGCTACGCTTGGTGTGCAGATGGCCGATCAGGTCGTACCCGCGCACCAGTGCCGTGCCGAAGGTGGTCAGGAACGGGCCGACATCGCGGCCGCGATTCGGCACAATCTCTATGGCCTGAACCTTGCCTGTGTAAGCCTTCAGGATACGGCCGGCTTCGGCCTGACAGGCGGCGTCCTTCACGCTGATAAACAGGTCGGGCCGGCAGCGGTTGTGGCCCAGCCGCTCCAGCATTTCCACCAGCATGTCGGGGTAATAGGCGTGAATGTGTAGTGCCACGCGGAAATCCGGCCCCGGCAGGGGCACTTCGGCGGCCGGTGCCACGACTGGGTACTCCCACGGCCCTTGCGGGCAACCGGCCCGCAGATAATGGGCAAAGGCGTCTTCGCGGCTATCGGCAGGCAGCGCCATTTGCGCATACAGGCTGGGCAATATGCCCGGCCGGGGCTTGCGCGCACCGATGCGGGTCTTCCAGCCCAGTACATACAGGCGTTCCGGGCGGCATTCGAAATGTTCCGCCTGCAACACCAGATCGCCCATATAGGCAGGGCGCAGCTGGCCGGACTGTGTGATGGTTTCTTCGTCCAACTGTTCCTGAGCGCAGTGCGCGGCCAGTTCCTCGCCCTTTTGCATCAGTGCCTGAGCGTAGGCTGCGATGCCAAGGCCTTGCAGGTCGGTGGAACGCAGGCGTTCAGCCAGGGCCTCGCGCTGGGCGGTGTCCCGCAGCAGGCCGGCTGCGCGGGCCGCCATCGCTGCCGCGTCGCCGGCTCGCAGCAGACAAGCCTTTGCCAGGCCATGTTCATGCAGGTGGCGCGCCAGCATGGTGTTCCCTTCGAAAGCCAGCACGGGGATGCCCTGGCGCACGGCTTCCGGCCCATTGTGCTGCGGCACTTCGTCGCGGGCCGTCAGCAAGATCAGGTCTGCCAGGCCCACGGGCACCGAATGCGATATGGGCTCGTGTACTAACACGACATGGTCTTGCAGGCCCAGCGCGTTGATCTGCCGCTGAATCTGCACGCCGTAGCTGGGGTCGCCGGCCGTGGTGTCTTGTTGTGCAAGCCAGGCGAAGCGATAGTGCGCCTCCGGGTTCTGCCGGATCATTTGGTCGGCACAGGCGACGAACAGATCCACCCCATTTTGATAATTCAGTGCCCCCCAACCCAGAATGACGGTGTGCGCCGCGGGAGCGTCATCCAGCCCCAGGCGGTGCCGTAGCGCCGCGTGATGGGGGCAATCAGCTTCCAGGCGGGGCAGGCTACGTGGCCCCGGCCCGGGAGTCAGCGCCGAGGCGATGGGCGGATGCAGGTCGCCGCAAACCCGGCGGGCCTGTTCCAGCGCAGAAGGCGTGGTGAAACACGTGTGCCCGGCCCAGTAAAGGATTTCCTGGTAGACGTAGACGGACGTGGCATACGCCTCGGGTTCATGCAGCAGCGCGATAGAGGGAATGTAGGCGGCACTGAGTGCCGGCAACACGCTGCGCGTTTCCTTGCCCACGGTGATGGCGTAGCGGATCTGCCCCACGTGGGCCAGCAGTTCGCGCACACGGTGGCGCGCCAGCGCGTAGTCATATCGATTGCCGCCGTGCTCCATGAAGCCGGCCGCCCGTTCCTTGAACTCGCTCAACAGGGGGCCCTCGCCCATGTGCCACACCAGTACATCGGCGTCTGATTGCAGGCTGTCGGCAAGGTCCAGCACGAAGCGGGCAGCGGGCGAGTCTTCCGCATGGGTCGTGACCAGCAGCACCTTGCGGCGGGCCGTATCGCTATCCGGCTTTAACTGAATCAATGGTGTCGGTGCGTCGCTGACAGGCGGCTCGTTGGGGATGATGATCTCGGGCCGATCGGGGCCGCCCGGGGGCAGCAGCATGCGCAGGTACTGCACAATGGTATACAGCACCCGGCCGGCCGCGGTGCCACGCACGCGGCGCTTGATGAGTTCCCGCAGGCTTTTTTCCTGGCGGGCGCCCAGACGCATGACTTCGACTTCCAGCCGCTGATTTTCGGCGGCCAGATGTGCCGCCTGTTGCGCGGCCCGGCTTTCGTTTTCGGTGGCGGAATGCAGCGCGGCTTCGAGTTCACGGTTGCGCTCTTCTAAATATTGAGCGCGCTGTCGGTGCAGCACAATGCCCGTTTCTACATAGCCGCGCCACGCATCCGCCGAGGCCGCGCGCTGCCGAGCCAACTCGGTGTGCGGGTCGGTTTCGGGCGCGTCGGATGACGGAGCGGGCGTACCGGCGTGGGTGAGGGGTGAGGATTCATTCGACATGACGGCAGTATTTTACTGTTATCCACAGTGTCACAAATTGTTATGGAAGTTATGGGCCCGTAATCGCGCCATCAGCCCGGTACATTGGGGGGAGCTTGGGGATTACAATGCGCGGTTGTCCTTAACGGAAGAACGTTAATCTGTGAGCTCCCCTTCTATTAACAGCCCGTCAGGCTTGCGCGGGCTCTGGATACACCGGCATCTCATACGTAGCCTGGCCTGGCGCGAGATTCTGGGCCGCTACCGGGGTTCCGCGGGCGGTCTGGTCTGGTCGCTCGTCACACCGGTGCTGATGCTGGCGGTCTATACCTTTGTCTTCAGCGGCATCTTCCAGGCACGCTGGTCGCAAGAAGCCACTTCGCCGGCCGATTACGCGCTGCAACTCTTTGTGGGCCTGCTGCTGCACGGCCTGGTGGCGGAATGTCTGAACCGTTCGCCCGTACTGATTGTGGGCAATGTCAGCTATGTGAAGCGCGTGGTATTCCCGCTGGATACGCTGCCGGTCGTTACACTGGTGTCCGCCTTGTTCCACTTTCTGATTGGTGTGGCGGTGCTGCTGGCCTTCCAGCTGTTCTTCCATGGCACCTTGCAGTGGACGCTCGTCTGGCTGCCCGTGGTGCTGTTGCCGTATCTGGTGCTGCTGCTGGGGATTTCATGGGCGCTGGCCGCCCTGGGCGTGTATCTGCGCGACATCAGCCAGCTTACCGGCCTGCTCACCATCATTCTTATGTTCATGTCGCCGGTCTTCTACCCGGCCTCGGCCCTTCCGGAGCGCTTCCGCGGCCTGTTCAACCTGAATCCGCTCACGCTCATTATTGAGCAGGCGCGCGATGTCGTACTGAACGGGGTGATGCCGGATTTCGTGTCGCTAGGCCTTTACCTTGTGTTGAGCCTGGTGGCCTGCTTTTTGGGGCACCGCATGTTTTCCGTCATGAAGCGAGGGTTTGCTGATGTCCTCTGATATTGCCATCTCGGTACGTCAGGTCGGCAAGACCTTCCGCTTGTACAAGCGCCCGCAAGACCGGCTGCTGCAACGTTTCAGCCGCAAGCCCTTATTTCGTGAATTTCATGCATTGTCGGATATCAGCTTTGAGGTCAAGAAGGGCGAGACGGTCGGCATCATCGGCCGCAACGGTTCGGGTAAATCCACCCTGTTGCAGCTGATTTGCGGCACGCTCACCCCAACACACGGCGACATCCAGGTTAATGGCCGTGTCGCCGCCCTGCTGGAGCTGGGCGCGGGCTTCAACCCCGAATTCACCGGCCGTGAAAATGTTTACCTCAATGCCACCATCCTGGGGCTGACCCGCGAAGAAATCGATGCGCGGCTCGACGACATTTTCACCTTCGCGGACATCGGCGAATTCGTAGATCAGCCGGTCAAGACCTATTCTTCCGGTATGTACGTGCGGCTGGCCTTCGCCGTGATTGCGCACGTCGATGCAGACATACTGGTTATCGACGAAGCCCTGGCGGTAGGCGATGCGCTCTTCACGCAGAAGTGCATGCGCTTCCTGCGCGAATTCCGCGAAAAGGGCACCATTCTGTTTGTGAGCCATGACAGCCACGCGGTGACCAACCTGTGCCAGCATGCGATCTGGCTCAAGGAAGGCAAGATTGCTGAACAAGGGCCGGCCAAAGATGTGGCGGAAGCCTATCTGGCATCGTTGTTTGCCAGCGCGAACCGCAAGGAAGACGCGCCGGCCACGCAGGCGACCATGGCCAAGCCGGAGGAGTGGGTCGATCAGCGCCTGCCCTATCTGAATGCCGGCAATTTGCGCAACGATATCGAAGTCTTTCGCTTCGACCCCAAGGCCTCTGCGTTCGGCCATGGTCACGCGGCCATCACCAATGTGCGCCTGGAAAATGACGACGGCCAACCGCTGGCCTGGGTTGTGGGAGGCGAAGTGGTGACGCTGCGGGTCACGGTACAGTGCCGCCTGCCGCTGGATCAGCCTATTGTCGGCTTCTACGTGAAAGACCGGCTGGGCCAGAACCTGTTTGGTGACAACACCTACCTGACTTACGCCGATAACCCGGTACACGTCGATGAAGGGGGCGAGCTGCAGGTGCGCTTCCGTTTCCCCATGCCGCTGTTGCCGGTGGGCGACTATTCCATCGCCGTGGCCGTGGCTAATGGCACCCAGCTGGAGCATGTCCACCACCACTGGATACACGATGCGTTGATCTTCAGATCACAATGCAGCGCCGTGGCGTCAGGCCTGGTGGGCATCCCCATGCTGTCGATCGAGCTGGAAGCCGACTGAGCGCCGCCCGGATCAGTATCAGGAAGTGGCTGGGCTTGGCTGCGCCGGCTTGCGCACATAGACCTTGCGCAAAGAAAGAAAGGGCTTCTCGATCACAGCGAAAGTCAGCGACGCAATCAGCAGCGTGATGGGCAAAGCGGTAAGCAGGGCGCTGAGCGTGGCGTCGAGCGCTAAATTCGAGCTGAGCCCCAGCAAGCCGATGCGCTTGGCCACGATCACCACCACAAACAGATGCACCACGTAAATGGAGAAGCTGTATTCGCCCAGCCGGCCCAGCGTGCGGTCAATGCGAGCCGGGATAGGAATGCGGCAATACATATACGCCATTACCAGCCAGGCCCAGGCCAGCCCTTCTACCAGCGGCCACACCACCCACCAGCCCGCTTCCATATTGTGCGAGCCGCCCTGCTGATTCAGCCACCACACGGCCGCTAGCAGCACGGCGCCCGCTGCAGCCAGCACAGGCGGAAAGCCCAGCCATTTCTCGCCACGCCCGGCACTGTAAAGCCAGCCGCAGACATAGCCGATCAGGAACTGATCTAAGCGCCCGAAGAGCGTTTCGTAAGCCAGGAAGCGAACCGTGCCGTACTCCAGCCAGACCCCGGCGCGCAACAATAGCATCAGCGTAAGGATACCGAGGAAATACTTCAGGCCGCGCTGGGTGAAGAACGTGTGCAGGAAGGGAAACAGCAGGTAGAAAGAGAACTCGACCGGGATAGTCCACAAATGCGGGAAGTAGGGCACTTCCACAATGGTTGCCGGGCGAAACGCCAGCAGCCAGCCCAGGATATCGAATGCGCTGCGCGTCACCTGGTCGTGGTTGTAGACCCTCAGGGTCACCGCCAGAAAGACGGCGAAGATATATAGCGGGTAGATACGGATGAAGCGGTTGTAGATGAACCAACCGTAATGAATATCCTTGCCCTGAGCTATCACCGAAAAAATGAACCCGCTCAGCACCATGAACAGCCCGATGCCCACATGGCCTTCGTTCACCAGACTGGCAAGCGGGTTATTGAAGGCGACATTGCCCACAAACTGGTGGAAATAGTGGAAGACCAGCACCAACGCCGCGGCGTAGAAACGCAGATGATCGAGGCGGGACAGATATTGCGTATTGAGGCTGCGCATTACAGACGGGGCTCCAGGAACCGGCGAAGTGTAGCACTTGACCGCTTTCCGCCGGTATATCGTGTGTTCGACGGTTACCAATCAATACTCTATACAACCAGAATAACCGTCTGAAGCAAATTGGGCTGGGTTTCTAATTGTTACGTCGTAGCGCTCTGTGAGTCGACGTTTCTTCTGTACGCTGCGCTGCAGCAACCGCGCTTGGCCACAGTATCTTGTTGCATCTGTTGAATACATCAAGGCATGTCCGGCGGCTGCTGTAGCATCTTTCGCATTTGCAGACAATTAGGTGTTTGTACGTACCCATACCCCTACCTACACTGCCCCGAGAGTCAACGGATTCTTAGAGTCCTAGCGATTCGTTATGTCTCTTTTTAGGAGGTACTTATGGCAGTGAAGTTTTTTGATGAAGAGTGGTACTTAGCCCGCAACCCGGATGTTCGGGATGCTATAGACGGCACCGACATCACCGCCCTGCAGCATTTTGAGCTGCACGGCATGCACGAGGGGCGCTCCCCTTCACCGCTGTTTGACAATAGTTACTATCTAGAAAACAACACTGATGTGGCCGAGGCCATTGCCGGCACCAACATCAGCGCATACCAGCATTTCGAGCTATATGGCCACTCCGAAGGCCGTGTAGCCAGCCCCTACTTCAATGCGGACTACTATCTGGAATCCAACCCGGATGTGAAAGACGCGGTGGATGCCGGCATCACATCGGCGTACGAGCATTTCCACACCTATGGCCAATACGAGGGCCGCGCTCCGCTATCTTCCTTCAACCCCGCACACTACCTGGCAGCCAACCCAGATGTGAACGAAGTGGCTGAAGGCGATGCCGGCATTGCTGTGCAGCACTTCATGCGTCATGGGGTAGCAGAAGACCGCAACTTTAACGCCGTCATTAATATCGGGGCGTACCTTGCCGCTAATGAAGACGTGCTCACCGCGGTGGAGCAAGGCCAAACCACCGGCCTGGCGCACCTGCTGACCTTTGGCATTGCCGAAGGCCGGCCCCTGGGCAACGGGGTGAGCGGCGCCCAGTTTGCGAACGACCCGGTCTACCAACAGGCCATTGAAGAAGGTGACACCGACGCCGCGCTGGCGCGCGTATCCGAAGTGGCCCCCTTCCTTCCTGAATTCGAAGCCCCGGAAGGCTTTGAACTACCGGCAGACTGGCCGATTCCGCAGGACTTCGTACCCGTAGAAGGCACCCTTCTGACCGTGCCCGAAGGTTGGCAACCGGCTGAGCCCACTCAGCTGCCCCCGTACTTTGAACAGCCCTTCAATGCCGAATTGCTGCCCGGCGGCGCCGTGTCCTTCCCCGATGCAACCGGCGAAATCGTGTTGGTCAACCAAGGCGGGCAAGGCGTATTCGCCCAGGGTAATTTCCTGGCGGACATTTCCGTATCGTTGAATGGGACGTCCACCGTATCCTTGGCTGCCGAGCAGACCCTGGTGGGCAACTACGCCGATATTGCACAGGTGAACATCGTGGGTGACGGTGCAGTGCGCGCCTTGGGCACCGACGAAGCCGATGTCATTGACGCCTCGGGGTGGAATGCGGTGAACGTTACCGTTGAGGCCGGCGCAGGCGACGACACCATCACAATCGCCGACACCCAGACCGCCCTCGGCGGCGAAGGCGCCGACACCTTCGTGATCGATGCCACCACGGGTGTGTCAAGCGTCATCACTGTGGACGACTACAACTTTGAGCAGGGCGACGTCGTCGACCTGAGCCAGGTTGAAGGCTTCAACCTCTTCGCCATAGAAGTCCGCGGCGCGGAGCACGATGGAACCACATGGCAATGGGGCGACAGCTACACCGGTAATAGCATCGGTATCTGGCTGGCCCCCGAAGTCGCCAACGTGCAGTTGACCGACGCCCGCAGCGACACCATGAAGTTCATCTTGCCGGAAATGGAAGGCCTGGAAGGCTACACCTCCATGCAAATGAACATCAATGACGGCGCCGTACTGCGTGCCAACGACGAAGCCCTGGAGATTCTACGTGGCGGTGACGGCGACCAGGTGTTCCTGAGCGGTGCTCAAGCTGACATTCTTTCCGGCGGTGCCGGCGCGGATACCTTCGTGGTGCGTGACGGCTCCAAGTCCAACCTGGCAAACACCGACTACATCTTCGACTTCGAAATCGGTACGGACGTACTGGTGTCGCACAGCCTGATCTCAGCAGGTGAGTTTGTGGATGCCGGTGCCTTGGCCGCCCTGGACGCCGAAAGCATCAGCGCCGCGCTGACCGCAGAGGCCTTCGCCGCCAATGCCGGTGCCTACTTCACAGTAGGAGAGGGTGAACAGGCTCGCACCTATATTGCGCTGAATGACGGTACGGCCGGCTACGACGCAGCGGCAGACACCCTGATTGATATCACCGGCTACAGCGGTGACATCGCTCAGCTGTCTGTTATTGGGGTGCCGGAAGTCGGCGACCTGCTTGGCCAGGAGGTGCAGCAAGTCATCGGGGCTTAACGCTTTAACACCCTAGATGCGGTAACGCTTTCGGGCATATAGCACCTATGAGCTATATGCCCGATTGACTTGCATTTCTATACTGCCCCCTCAGTTCTGCGCACGGCGCGAGCGAGAGGAGGCAGTTGTGGTGAACCGTTTATTTGATAGTGAATGGTATCTGCAGCGCAACGTGGACGTTGCCACTGCGGTTAAGTTGGGGCAGACCGACGCCTGGTCCCACTACCATGCCTACGGGCGATTTGAAGGCCGCTCCCCCAGTCACTTCTTTGACCCGGCCCATTATTTGGCCCACAACCCGGACATAAGGGCCGCCGTTGAAGCCGGCCTGGTCACCGCTTACGACCATTTTTTGATGTATGGCATAGCCGAAGCGCGCAGCTTCGTGCCGTACTTCGATGTGGACTTCTACCTGCAGCACAACCCCGATGTGAACGCAGCCGTAGACGGCGACCGCCACGCTGCGGTCCAGCACTTCCTGACGCACGGGCATGCCGAAGGCCGCCCGATCAGCCCCTTCTTTGATATGGGGGCCTACCTGCAGGCCAACCCCGATCTTGCGGCGTTGGAAAAGCATGGCGGCAACCCACTCATGCACCTGCTTTTTCATGGGCACGGGGAAATCCGGCCATTGGGCAACGGTATCCATCTGGCCCAGTTCGCCAACGACGTCAAATTCCAGACCGCTGCCACCCCGTTTGAGAAGCTGGCGCGCATTGCGGAAGTCGCCCCCTTCTTACCTGATTTCGTGCCGCCGGCCGGCTGGCAGCCGCCGGCCGATACCCCCATTCCCGTAGATTTCGTTCCCATTCCCGGGCTGAAGCTGGTTGTACCGCCCAACGTGAAAATTCCGGACGGCATGGAGTTGCCGGATACGTTCGAGCCGGTGACGCCGCCAGGGCCGGGTCCTGGGCCTGGTCCGGGTCCGAAGCCTGATCCGGATCCCGATGGGCCGTTCAGAGCCTATTTGGATGAGGATGGGGTGATTCGGTTTGAGAACGTGCGTGGTGGGGAGGTTGAGTATGTGCGTTATTTGCTGGAC
>JAJUGH010000090.1 GCA_029268265.1 Alcaligenaceae bacterium
CATATCGGCGCCGCCCTTGTCGGCCGCGCCCCAG
The DNA here is from genome assembly GCA_029268265.1 of Alcaligenaceae bacterium. Lineage (GTDB taxonomy): Bacteria > Pseudomonadota > Gammaproteobacteria > Burkholderiales > Burkholderiaceae_B > Yanghanlia. The sequence continues at coordinate 35 of JAJUGH010000090.1, forward strand.
CGCGCCGGTGCCCAGGACATCATCACATTTCGCGTCACGCGTTCCGGATGCGGCATCAGGACCGTGTAGCGACCGTCTGCTGTCGTCACGCCGGTAAGCCCGCCTGCGCTTCCATTCGGGTTGTACGGATACTGCTCGGTCGGCCGGCCGTGGTGATCCACATACCGGAGCGCCGTGATTGCTTGTGCGGGATCGCCCTGGCGTTCGAAGTTGGCATAACCCTCGCCATGCGCCACCGCTACGGGAACAATGGTGCCGGCCATGCCCTTCATGAACAGCGAAGGCGATTCCGGGATCTCGACCAGCGACAGACGAGCTTCGTACTTTTCAGAGACGTTGCGCGTGAAGCGTGGCCAGTGCTGCGCACCGGGAATCATGGAAGCCAAGGCCGCCATCATCTGGCAACCGTTGCACACGCCCAAGGCAAAGGTATCGCCGCGATCAAAGAACTGTGCGAACTGGTCGGCCAGCATGCTGTTGTAGCGGATGCTGCGCGCCCAGCCCTCACCGGCACCCAGCACGTCGCCATAGCTGAAGCCGCCTACCGCCACCAGACCCTGAACATCGGCCAGCTTGCTGCGGCCTTCGAGCAGATCGGTCATGTGGACGTCATGGGCTTCGAAACCGGCCTTATCGAACGCCCATGCCATTTCAACCTGGCTATTGCACCCCTGCTCGCGCAGGATGGCCACGCGCGGGCGACTGCCCGTATTGATGAACGGCGCGGCAATGTCTTCCTGGGGATCGAAGGCGACACGCGGCTGCATGCCGGGGTCGGATGCGTTGCTCCAGAGGTCGAACTCGGCTTGCGCGCATTCGGGGTTGTCGCGCACCGCCATGATGCGGCGGCTGACCTCTGCCCACTGGCGGCCCAGCTCAGCGCGGGGGCGCTGGTAAATGCACTTTCCGTCGCGGAAGACCTGGACCTCGTCCGCCTTGTTGAGGGTTCCTAGCACGTGCGTGTACTGCGAGAGGCCGGCTTCGCGCAGACGACGAAGGACATGATCGCGCTCGGCGCGGGTCACCTGAATCACCGCGCCCAACTCTTCATTGAAGAGCGCCTTCAGGGTGAGCTCATCACGCTGCACGGCGATCTGCTCAGGACGAATCTTGTAGTCGCCCCAGTCTTCGGCATGCGGATCGATGGTCAGCATATCCAGGTTGACCGATACACCCACATGGCCCGCGAACGCCATTTCGCAGACGGTGGCCAGCAGGCCGCCGTCGGAGCGGTCGTGGTAAGCCAGCACGAGCCCTTCCGCTGCCAGCTCACGTACGCTCCGGAAGAAGCCAGAAATCAGTTCGGCGTTGTCCGCGTCGGGAACTTCGGTACCCACCTGGCCATACACCTGGGCCAGCACCGAACCAGCCAGCCGTTGCCGGCCAAAACCCAGGTCGATGAAAATCAGGGCAGTGTCACCGGCATCGGTACGCAGCTGCGGAGTGAGTGTGGCGCGCACGTCGGCCACGGGCGCAAAGGCGGTGACCACGAGCGACACCGGAGCGATCACCTCGCGCGGCTCGCCGTCCTGCTCCCAGGTCGTGCGCATGGAAAGTGAATCCTTGCCCACCGGAATGGAGAGCCCCAGTGCCTGGCACCATTGGCTGGCGGCCGAGACGGCGTCGTACAACGCGGCATCCTGGCCCGGCGTACCGCAAGCGGCCATCCAGTTCGCGGACAGCTTGATATCTTCCAGCGATTTGACGTCGGCCGCCGCCAGGTTTGTGAGCGCCTCGCCCACGGCCATGCGGCTCGCGGCTGCGGAATCCAGTACGGCCAGTGGCGTGCGCTCGCCCATCGACATGGCTTCACCTCGCACGCCCTCATAATCTGCAAGGGTGACGGCGCAATCGGCGACCGGAATCTGCCATGGCCCCACCATTTGGTCGCGGGCGGTCAGGCCGCCCACGCTGCGGTCGCCGATGGTAATCAGGAAATTCTTGCTCGCAACGGTGGGGTGGCGCAGCACACGTTCGATCGCCTCGCCCAGCTCGATACCCACCACGTCGAATACCGACCCTTGGGTTGCCTGGCGCGTGACATCGCGAGTCATGCGCGGCGGCTTGCCCAGGATGACGTCGATCGGCACATCCACCGGACGCAGCTCGGCCGGGTCGCGCGGAGTGATGACTTCCGCAACGCCGGGCAGGCCCTCGCCATGCGTTACACGAAGCTGGCGTTCTTCGGTGGCCACGCCCACCACCGCGTACGGGCAGCGCTCACGGCGCGCGATGGCATCGAAGCGCTCCAGGTCTTGCGGGAGGATGGCCAGCACGTACCGCTCTTGCGATTCGTTGCTCCAGATTTCGGCAGCCGAGAGCCCCGATTCTTCAAGGTGCACCTGCTGCAATTCGAAGATGGCACCGCGGCCGGCGTCGTTCACCAGCTCGGGGAAGGCGTTGGACAGACCACCCGCTCCGACATCGTGAATCGCAAGCACGGGGTTCTGATCGCCCTGCTGCCAGCAGCGGTCGATCACTTCCTGCGCGCGGCGCTGGATTTCCGGGTTGCCGCGCTGCACGGAATCGAAGTCCAGTTCCGCGGTATTGGTGCCGACGCTCATGCTGGAGGCCGCGCCCCCGCCCATGCCAATACGCATGCCCGGGCCGCCCAGCTGAATGAGCAAGGCGCCCGGCGGCAGCGGGTCTTTATGCGTCAGGCGGCCGTCAATGGAGCCCAGGCCACCGGCAATCATGATGGGCTTGTGATAGCCCCAGCGTCGGCCGTCAGCATGTTGCTCGAAAGTGCGGAAGTAGCCCAGCAGATTGGGACGCCCATATTCGTTATTGAAGGCGGCCGCGCCAATAGGCCCTTCCACCATGATGTCCAGCGGCGACGCAATGCGATCCGGCGCGCCGTGCGGCTGGCTCTCCCAGGGCTCCTGGGCATCCGGGAAGCGCAGGTGCGAGACGGTGAAGCCGGCCAGACCTGCCTTCGGCTTGGAACCGCGCCCGGTCGCGCCCTCGTCACGGATCTCGCCGCCGGCACCCGTGGAGGCGCCGGGAAAAGGCGCGATGGCCGTCGGGTGGTTGTGAGTCTCCACCTTCATGAGCGTGTGCGCCACACCCTCATGGTGACCGTAGCGACGCTCGCTGTCGGCCGCCCCCGCATGAAAGAAGGTGACCGGTCCGCCTTCCATAATGGCGGCATTATCCGAATAGGCCACCACCGTGCCTCGCGGTTGCGCCGCATGCGTGGCGCGGATCATGCCGAACAAGGTATCGGCCTGTGGCTGGCCGTCGATGACCCAGGTGGCATTGAAAATCTTGTGGCGGCAATGCTCGCTGTTGGCCTGGGCGAACATCATCAGCTCGACGTCAGTGGGATTACGACCCAGGCCGGAAAAAGCCTCGGCAAGATAATCGACCTCGTCTTCCGAGAGTGCCAGACCCAGCGCCGTATTGGCCTGGACCAGTGCCTGCCTGCCCTGCCCCAATACGTCGATGCTTGCGGTAGGCTTGCCCGGCAGCGACTCAAAAAGCGCCGTGCCATCGAAGCTTGCATCAAGGACCGTCTCGGTCATGCGGTCGTGCAGAACATCCGCGATGGCGGCAAGCTGGGATTCGTCTATGGACTTGCTGCCCAGCAGACCCCGCGAGGGCGTGATCGTATAGCGGATGCCGCGCTCGATACGGCGCACGTCGGCCAAGCCGCAATTGTGGGCAATGTCGGTGGCCTTGCTGGCCCACGGTGACACCGTTCCCAAACGAGGGAACACGCGTAGCACCAGGGCGTTGCGTGCCGGTTCCTCCTGAACCGGTGTGCCATATTCGAGGAGTCGACCCAGCAGTTCTGTGCCCGCATCGTCAAGCTTGGCACCGACCAGCACATAGTGCTCGTATTGCCCGGCAATATTCGCCACGGGCAAGCCAAGATCAGCAAAACGTTTGAGAAGCTGTTCGCGCCGGAACGGGGAAAGGACGGATGACCCGGGAAAATGCAGAATGGAGTTCACTGTATTGGGGAGGCGGCAATGGATGGAGTCAACCTCGCATTTTACCCTCCCCACACGGGCTTGCGCGGAAGGAGCCTACGCTTCCGGATAGTGCACTTCAAGGATGTCGAGTTCCTCCACTCCGCCAGGGGTGCGCAATACGACTGTGTCGCCTTCCCGTGCCTTTATAAGTGCCCGCGCCACCGGAGAGATCCAGCTGATGCGACCTTCCAGCGGCTCGGCTTCATCCACACCGACGATCGTGACGCGGAACTCTTCGCCCGCCGAGTCGGAATAGACCACCGTGGCGCCGAAGAAGACTTGATCGCGATTCGGCTGCAAGGCCGGGTCCACGACTTCGGCGATCTCCAGTCGGCGTGTCAGATATCTGATGCGCCGATCAATCTCGCGCAGACGCTTCTTGCCATAGAGGTAGTCGCCATTCTCGGATCGATCGCCGTTCGATGCGGCCCAGGACACAATCTGCACGACGTCCGGACGCTCGACGTTCATCAGGTTCTCAAGCTCACCGCGCAGCCGGTTGTAGCCGTCGCGAGTCATGTAGTTCTTGGTACCTGCCGGCAGCGGTGTGCCTTCCGCCTCGAGCTCGTCGTCGTGCTCGTTGTCTTCCTTTACGAATGCCTTGCTCATAAATCCAAACCTCAAATCCAGTCGTGCCACACCGGCGTGAGATCGGCCGGCAAGGATGGCAATCGGCCCAGATCCACCCTCGCCTCGCGGGGACTGTGGAAATCGGAGCCACGTGATGCGAGGAAGCCATAGTGGCGTGCCACCTGCGCATACTCGCCATACTGAGCGGGCGTATGGCTGCCCGTGATCACCTCTATACCGACGCCGCCGAGCTCACGGAATTCGTCGAACAAGGCGCCGAACTGTACCGGTGTGTAGTCGTATCGGCCGGGATGCGCGATGATGGCCCGCCCTCCGGCACCAGTGATCCAGTTCACCGCCTGCTCCAGCGTCGCCCACTTCATGGGTACGTAAGCCGGGCAGCCGTCTCCCAGATAACGATCGAACACTGCCTGAAGATTGCGGGAATAACCGCGCTCCACCAGGTACCGCGCGAAATGGGTACGGCTGATGAGCGCAGGGTTGCTGACGTACTCCAGGGCGCCCTCGTAGCTATTCTCCACGCCCATCGCATCGAGACGCCGCCCCATCTCGCGCGCACGCTCCGTGCGTCCGCTACGGATCTCCCGCAGACCTTCCACCAAGTCTCGATTGGCGTCATCGACATTGAGTCCGACGATGTGCACGGTATGGCCCGCCCAGGTCACGGAAATCTCGACGCCGGCCACAAATCTCATGCCCAGAACGCCGGCCCGAGCACGTGCCTGCGGTACGCCATCAAGGATGTCGTGGTCAGTGAGTGCCCAGAGCGTCACGCCGTTCGCGTGCGCCCGGTCAGCGACTTCCTCGGGCGGCAGCACGCCGTCCGACATGGTCGAGTGGCAATGAAGATCTGCGTTGATAATGGGTGTCTCCTAGACTTTCATCGGCGCGGTCGCCGCATGCGCGGCGTCTGTCAGCGCGCGTCGCCTTCAAGCAGAAAGCCGGCCACGGCCTCGAGTTGGTCTGCACTGCGCAACGACGGTGCGTGCCCTACTCCCGGAAAGGTGATTCCACGGGCCAGGACGTTGCGTTGCTGCATCTGCTCGAGGCTTTTCGCCGTGAGCAGGTCGGACGTTTCGCCACGCAGGACCAACACCGGCTCGCGCAGGCTCTGAAAACCGGCCCAGAGGATCGACTCGGCGCCCCTCAGTACGCTCGCATCCTGCTTGGCGATGGGTTCAGCAATGCGCAGGTCGTAGTGCTTGATCCACCGGTTCCCGTCCTGCAGAAAGACGTGACGTGTGAGCTCCTGCCATTCGGCCTCGCTATGCGGGCCGAAACCCTGCGACACGCTCTTCACATATTCGACCGCTTCCTCGAAGCTGTCAAATGTCTCTTGCTTGCCCACGTACTCGGATATGCGGCTCAACCCCGTGTCGTTCAGACTGGGGCCGATGTCGTTCAACACCATGCGTCCAAGTGGAATTGATGTTGCGGAACCGAGGCCGTGTTCGCCCCGGGATGGTCGCATGGCCGCAGACATGGTCAGGCCGGCCGACAAGCCCATGCCGATCAGCCCGCCCATTGATGTCCCGACCCAGTCCAGCCGCCGCGGTTGCAGCCGTGCGATCAGCGTGAGCATGTCCGACACGTACTGCGGAATCGCATAGTATTGGGGATCAATCAGCCAGTCCGACCGTCCGCGGCCCACGACGTCCGGGCAGACCACGCGGTATTCGGACGCTAGCCGCTTGGCGAGCGGATCGAAGTCACGACCTGTGCGGGTCAGGCCGTGCACACAGAGCAGGACCCGATCGTTGTCTGCATCCCCCCATTCCCAATACGCCATTCGATGCATGCCGGCGGGGCTGCCACACATGACGTGGTGCAGACGGGGCTGCAGAGGGGACGCAAGCGTCGACGAATCGTTCATGAGAGCCTCATGCATAGCCATCACAGGCTCCCGATTGTAGTCTCAGCCATGCAGGGCCTGCCCCAACGCCTTCAAGGCCGCTTCCTGCATCGCCTCGGACAGGGTGGGATGCGCGTGCACCGTAGCGGCTACGTCCTCCAGCCGTGAGCACATTTCGATGGAAAGCGTAAAGGCTGCCGATAGCTCGGAGACGTTCGGCCCGACCGCCTGCCATCCCAGGATGCGGTGATCGTCACGGCGCGCGACGACCCGTACGAAGCCCTGTGCGGCGTCCAGCGTGAGGGCGCGACCATTACCGGCAAACGGAAACGAGGCCGCCAACACGTCGCCAAATGATGATTTGGCCGCTTCCGGAAGCAGCCCTACCACGACGACTTCAGGATCGCCATAGCAGACCTCGGGAATGGCAGCCGGATCAAACCGGCGACGTCGGCCGGAAATGGCCGCAGCCGCCACTTCAGCCTGCGCCATGGCCCGATGGGCCAGCATGGGCTGACCGGTAACGTCGCCGATCGCCCAGACTTGCCGCATGGACGTTCGGCACTGGTCGTCCACCCGGATATAGGGGCCGTCCATGGCGAGCATCAGGCCCTCGATACCGCAGTCCCTCGAGCGCGGCACGCGCCCCGCAGCGACCAGGATGCGGTCGGCCTGCAACCGACGCTCACCGCCCTGCGCGTCCTGCAGCAACAGCTCGCCACGCTCGGCATCTCCTTTCACCAGCCGTGAGCCAAGCACCAGCTCAACACCGAGCTCGGTCAGACGGCGCTGGACCGGCGCTGTCAGAGCGGCATCCCACGCGGGCAGGATTCGGTCCTGTGCTTCGACGAGCGTCACGCGCGTGCCGAGCTTTGCGTAAACCATCCCCAGTTCGGTACCGATGTAGCCGCCTCCGATCACGATCATGGATGCCGGTAGTTCTTCGGGAGCCAGCGCTTCGGTGGACGACACCACCCTGCCGCCGAAGGGCAGCATGGGCAGCGGCGCGGGCGCAGAGCCGGTGGCAAGCACCAGATGCTGGCAAACGATACGCTGGGTGGTGGCGGGCGCGCCGCCTGCGCCACTCACAGTGACATCCACCGTCTTTCCGTCCAGCACCGTGGCTTCGCCGTGTATCACTTTGACCCCGGCCCGCTTCAGCAGCGCTTTCACGCCGCCGGTCAGTTGTTGAACGATGCCGTCCTTCCATCCGATCATGCGGGCGATGTCGAGCTCGGGCGCTTGCGCCATGATCCCCATGCGCGCCGCGCCATCGGGCTGCACCAGCCGATGGTATTCATCGGCGGCATGAATCAGCGCCTTGGATGGGATGCATCCGATATTCAGGCAGGTGCCGCCTTCCTGCTCACGCTCGACGAGCACGGTTGCAATACCGGCCTGGGCCGTACGTATGGCGGCAACGTAGCCCGCAGGGCCACCCCCCACGACCAATACATTCGTAGACTGCATGGACGGTCACTCCACAAAAAGCATCGAAGGACATTCGAGATAGCCGCGGATGCACTGGATGAACTCGGCAGCATGCATCCCGTCGACCACGCGATGGTCGAAGGACGACGAGAGGTTCATCATCTTGCGCACCACGATTGCGCCACCCTGCACCACCGGGCGCTCAACGACACGATTCACGCCTACGATCGCGACCTCCGGGCGGTTGATGACCGGCGTGGACACAATGCCGCCCAGGGCACCAAGACTGGTGAGCGTAATGGTTGAACCAGCAAGTTCATCGCGTTCGGCTGTGCCATGGCGGGCCGCGTCGGCCAGCCGCCGTATTTCATTGGCGCAGCTCCAGAGATCGTGGGCCTCGGCGTGGCGCAAGACCGGCACCATCAGCCCGGCGTCGGTCTGCGCCGCCACCCCCAAATGAACGGCGGCGTGGCGGAAGACTGTGCCGTTCTCGTCATCGAATCGCGCATTCATCTGGGGATACTCGCGCAGCGCCAGCACCATTGCCCGCACCAGAAACGGTAGCAGCGTGAGCTTGCCCCTTGAGTCGCCCCATCGGGCGTTGAGCCGCGCACGCAGGGCCTCGAGTTCCGTGACGTCGATTTCTTCCACGTAAGTGAAGTGCGGAATGTGGCGCTTGGACTCCTGCATCTTCTGAGCGATGCGCCGGCGCAGGCCGACGACCGGTACCTCTTCGACGCCTTCGCGGCGCGACATGCCGCCATAGGCGGCGCCGCCCGCTGTTGCGCTTGCCGTACCGGTTGCCGCGCCCTGTTGCATCCAGCGATCCAGGTCCTCGTGGGTGATCTGCCCGAGCGGCCCGGTGCCGGACACCAAGCGCAGATCGACGCCCTCTTCCTGAGCACGCCGCCTTACGGCTGGAGATGCCAGCGGCCGGCCTCGGCGCGCAGCGGCAACACCCGTGGATGGAGCCTGGGTGTTTGCGGAACCGGCCCGCTGCGATGGAGGTTCCCTGTGGACGGGAGTGTCGGCGCTTTGGGCGTCTGCGGGCTCATGCTTGGCCGCATCGGAAGCGGACGCGGCGAGATCGGCATCGCTCGCTGCGGGCGCTCCCTGCTTGCCCGAAGCAGCCGCCGTTTCAGCAGTTGCCGCCTCCCTCTGCTGCCCGGAACCCGGAGTTTCGGAAACTGTTGCGCCGAATTCCTGCTCGGATGATCGCGTTTCGCCTGATGTGTCGCGGGTCTCGTGCGCAGAGGCCGCCGTATTACCTGCGCCCTCGACTTCAAGGCGAAGGAGCTCGGCGCCCACGGCAAGCACTTCGCCGACCTTTCCGCCGAGCGCAATGATTCTGCCCGCGACGGGCGCCGGCACCTGCACGGTAGCCTTGTCCGTCATCACATCGGCAACGACCTGGTCTTCTTCGACCATGTCGCCTTCCTTCACGTGCCATTCGACCACCTCGACTTCGGCAATGCCTTCGCCGATGTCCGGCATCTTGATCACGTACACACCCATGTCACTTCCCTCCCTCAGCTACGTGCTCTTCTTCCGGAATCAGGGGCGGGATCGGCGGCTCGCCCGTCACAAGGCGGCGCAGCGCATCGGCCACGCGTCTCGGGCTCGGGAAATAGGCCCATTCATGTGCATGGGGATAAGGCGTATCCCACCCGGTGACACGCTCGATGGGTGCTTCAAGGTGGTAGAAACAATGTTCCTGAACCAGTGCGACCAGTTCCGCGCCGAAACCACTGGTCAAGGTGGCCTCGTGCAGGACCAGGCAGCGGCCCGTCTTCCGTACCGAACGGACGACGGACTCGATGTCCAGCGGCCACAGGCTGCGGAGGTCGAGGATTTCGGCATCAATACCGCATTCTGTGGCGGCGGCTTCGGCGACATACACCATGGTTCCGTAGGTGAGTACCGTGACCTGGTCACCCGGGCGATGCACCCGCGCTGACTCCAGGGGAATGGTGTAGTAACCGGTAGGCACATTGCCCATGGGATGGCGCGACCATGGTACGACCGGTTTATCGTGGTGGCCGTCGAAGGGCCCGTTATACAGACGCTTGGGC
>JAJUGH010000091.1 GCA_029268265.1 Alcaligenaceae bacterium
AGTTCACCGCCCATGGTGTTGCCGCCGCGGGGGCCTGCGCGACCCTTCTGGTGCTGTCGCTCATCGATGCGCGAACCCGTTACCTTCCCGATGCATTGACGCTTCCCCTGCTGTGGGCAGGGCTGGGGGTGGCCTGGCTGGGCTGGGGCGTTACGTTACACGATGCCGTAGCGGCCGCCGCGCTGGGTTATGGGCTGTTGTGCAGCACGGATGCGGTCTTTCGATGTTGGCGTGGCCGGCCGGGAATAGGGGGAGGCGACATGAAGCTGCTGGCCGCGATCGGCGCATGGACGGGCTGGGCACCCCTTCCCTCCATACTACTTATTGCCTGTGCATCAGGGGTCTTGTTTATGCTGTTCCAACGCGGGTCCGCACTGCGGCATGCCGCATTCGCTTTCGGCCCGTTTCTTTCACTTGCAGCTGGGCTTTGGCTCGCGCAAGTGCCTGTTGTACAGTCTCTTTTTTGTCTGGGAATCGCGGCATGTACAAGGTCGGTCTGACAGGTGGCATTGGGTCTGGAAAGAGCAAGGTTGCCGATATGCTCGCCGCCTGGGGCGCTTCGATCGTCGACACCGACGTCATTGCGCACGACCTGACCGCGCCTGGCGGCGAGGCAATCGAACCGATACGTCGTGCATTTGGTCCCGACGTCATCGCCGAGAACGGTGCGCTCGATCGGGCCGCGATGCGCGAGCTGGTATTCCAGAGTCCCGAAGCGCGGCGGCGGCTGGAGGCCATCTTGCATCCCATGATTCGCTCGACGGCTCAGGCTCGGGCGGAACTGGCGACGGGGCACTACGTGGTTTTCGTCGTCCCCTTATTGGTGGAGTCGGGAAAATGGCTTCATGCACTTGACCGGGTGTGCGTCGTGGACTGCGATTCCGAGACTCAGGTGGCCCGGGTGCAGGCCCGCAGCGGGCTGACGCGCGAGGCTATTGGGCGTATCATGTCAGCGCAGGCGACGCGGGAAGAACGTAACGCCGTCGCGCATGATGTCGTATTCAATGGTCGGGGCACCTCTCTGGAAGAGCTCGAGTTGCGTGTCCGAGCGCTGCATGAATGCTGGTGTGCCTATGCACAGAGCAACCAGCCGCTCCACTTGCCCAACAAGATGCTTCTGTAAAGGTTGTAGGTCGCGTGATTCTTTACGAATATCCGTGCAACGAACGTATCCGTTCCCTTTTGCGTGTCGAACACCTGTTTGACCGGCTATTCTTCTTCGCGAAGGGCGAAGACGTGCGCCACCACCAGATCTCCATGGCAACGCTTTTCGAGTTGCTCGATATTTCTGATCGCACGGATCTTCGCGGCGCCATTGTGCAAGACCTCGAGCGGCAGCGTGGTGCGCTCAGCGCCTTGCGCCAGCATCCGGGTGTCGATGAGTCACGGCTCGACGACATGCTCGGAGAAATCCAGACGGTGAATTCCGAACTGGGCGCGCAAGGGCGGGTGGGGCAGAACCTGCGCGATAACGAATGGCTGGCCAGCCTGCGCGGGCGCCTCGCCGTCCCCGGCGGTTCTTCGCCCGTGGACATGCCGTCATTCTTCTCATGGCAGCTGAAGTCCTTCGAGGAACGCTGCCGCGACCTCAAGGAATGGATCACGCCTTTCATGCCGTTGTATCGCGGGTTGTCGCTCATCCTGCGCATGCTGCGCGACTCCGGCGACGTCCGCGACATGGTGGCCCGCAACGGCGCCTACCAGGAAATGCTGAGCGGCAAGGCTTACCAGCTATTGCGGGTATGGATCGACAACTCCCGTCGTGTCTTCCCCGAAATGAGCGCCAACAAATACGTGATCTGGGTACGGTTCGCCATGCAGGGCAACGATCTCAAGCCGCAGCCGGTCACCGACGACACGCCGTTCCGGCTGTCGTGTTGTCACGTCTGAACTTCCTCCTCCAAAATACTGTTACGTGTGGTTTCGGGCGAGTCGCCTGAGCGCGCTGGCCGCCTCGGCGATGCGCGACAATGGCAACTTGTCGCGTCAAGAGCCGAGGAAAATGCATGTCGTCTAGAAATCCCGCATTGCAGGGGAGCCGCCGTGGGCGGGTTCTGGGCTGGTTGATCGTATTGTGTCTGGTGGCGGTGGGGGCTTATTGGTATTTCGGCCGGGACGCCGGCGCGCCGGCTACACCTGCCGGCCGTGGATTCGGACCCGCCGCTTTCCGCAATCTCCCCGTCCCGGTGCGGCTGGCCACGGCGAGCGAGCAGACCATGCGACATACGCTGCGCGCAATCGGGACCGTAACCGCGTACCGCACCGTGGTGGTTCGAAGCCGCGTAAGCGGTGAATTGCTGCAAGTTCATTTCAAGGAAGGGCAGCGCGTGCAGGCGGGCGACCTGCTGGCGCAGATCGATCCGCGCGAATATCAGGTGGCACTGGACCAGGCGCTGGGTCAACAGCAGCAGAACGAGGCGCAGCTGCAAAGCGCGCGCCGGGATCTCGAGCGCTACCGCTTGCTCTTCAAGCAGAACTCCATTGCGCGGCAACAGGTCGAGCAGCAGGAAGCGCTGGTCAAGCAGCTTGAGGGCACACGCGTGAGCGACCAGGCGGCGGTGGATAGTGCAGGTCTCCAACTGAGCTATACCCGGATCACGGCGCCGATCTCCGGACGGCTTGGTCTGCGCCAGGTGGACCAGGGCAACATCGTGAACGCTTCGGATACCGAGGGGCTGGTCACCATCACGCAGACCCAGCCCATTTCTGTGGAATTTACTTTGCCGCAGGCCGAAGTGTCCGACGTATTGCAGCAGTTGCGCGCCGGCCAAACACTTGAGGTGGTCGTTTCTGACCAGAACGACATTCAGGAACTGGCCCGCGGTGAGCTCATGTCGGTGGATAACCAGATCGACGTGGCGACAGGAACCCTGCGTTTGAAAGCAAGGTTCGCCAACGAGGACGAACGTCTTTTCCCGAACCAGTTCGTGAACGTCCGGCTGCTGGTGTCGGAAGAACCGATGCTCGCCATCCCCTCGGCGGCGGTTCAGGTGGGCTCCATCGGAACGTTCGCCTATGTCGCAGACGACGAAAACACCGTCAACATTCAGCGCATCACCATTGGTCGTGTCGACGGCGGCCGTACCGCAGTCCTGGAAGGCCTGGAGCCGGGCCAGCGGGTGGTGGTGGAAGGTACGGACCGCTTGCGCGATGGCGGCAGCGTCGATGTGGTGAGCATAGACGGGCAGGATGTTGCAGCCGCCAAGCCCGCGTCTAACGGTCGCGCCAGGCAGGGCGGGGCGGCGGCTGCCGCGTCCGCGCCTGCCCACTAGGAGCCAGGGTGAATCTGTCGCGCATTTTCATCCTGCGACCGGTGGCCACGACCTTGGCCATGATCGCCCTGCTGCTGTCGGGCTTGCTGGCCTACCGTCTGTTGCCGGTGTCGGCCCTGCCGCAAGTGGATTACCCCACCATTCAGGTGACCACTCTGTATCCGGGCGCAAGCCCGGACGTGATGACGGCGCTGGTGACGTCGCCGCTCGAGCGGCAATTCGGCCAGGTGGCCGGTCTGACGCAGATGACATCGTCCAGTTCCGGCGGCTCCTCGGTCATCACCTTGCAGTTTGACCTCGACTTGCCGCTGGACGTGGCGGAGCAGGAAGTGCAGGCGGCGATCAATGCGGCTTCCAACCTTCTGCCCAACGATCTGCCCGCGCCTCCCATCTACAACAAGGTTAATCCGGCCGATACGCCGGTGATCACCCTCGCGGTCACGTCGCCCACCTTGCCCTTGCATCAGGTGCGCGATCTCATCGATGTGCGCGTGGCGCAGAAGCTCTCGCAGATCACGGGCGTGGGCATGGTGAGCATTGCAGGCGGTCAGCGGCCGGCGGTTCGCATCCAGGCCAACGCGGCAGCGCTTGCGGCGCGCGGACTTACGCTTTCCGATCTGCGCTCGACCATCAATACGGCCAACGTGAACCAGCCCAAGGGCAATCTTGACGGCCCCGAGCGTTCCACCACCATCGATGCCAACGATCAGTTGAGGTCGGTAGAAGACTATGAAAACCTGATTCTGCATCACGCCGAAGGCTCCGTATTGCGGCTGCGTGACGTGGCGACGGCCGTGCAGGACGCAGAGAACCTGCGGCAGGCCGCCTGGGTCGGCACCACCCCTGCGATTCTTCTGAACATTCAGCGCCAGCCCGGTGCCAATGTGGTCGAGGTGGTGGACAGCGTGAAGGCGATGCTGCCCAGCCTGCAGGCCTCGCTGCCGGTGGGCGTGGACGTATCCATCGCAGCCGACCGGACGGAAACCATACGGGAAGCGATCCGCCACGTGCAGGTCGAAATGATGCTTGCCATCGGGCTGGTGGTGCTGGTGACCTTCGTCTTCCTGCGCAGCTGGACGGCTACGCTCATTCCCAGTGTGGTGGTTCCGCTATCGCTGGTGGGCACGTTCGGCATCATGTATCTGAGCGGATTCAGCCTGAACACGCTCACGCTGATGGCGCTTACCATTGCCACCGGCTTCGTCGTTGACGACGCCATCGTAATGATTGAGAACATTGCGCGGCACATCGAGGAGGGTGAGCGGCCCCTGCAGGCGGCCCTGAAGGGTGCTCAGCAGATCGGCTTTACCCTCGTGTCGCTGACCTTGTCGCTCATTGCGGTGTTGATTCCGTTGCTGTTCATGAGCGATGTGATCGGGCGGCTGTTCCGCGAATTTGCGGTCACCTTGGCCGTGGCGATCCTGCTTTCGCTCGCCATTTCGCTGACGCTCACACCCATGATGTGCGCGCGCATGCTGCGGCCCGAATCTGAAACGAAGCTGGGCCGATTCCAGGCGGCGTCGGGTCGCTGGATGGATCGGCTCATCGCGGGCTATGACCGCTGGTTGCAATGGGTATTGCGCCGGCAGGGCCTGACACTGCTCGTGGCGGTGGCCACACTGGTGTTCACCGGGCTGCTGTACGCGGTCGTGCCGAAGGGATTCTTTCCTCAGCAGGATACCGGCCTGATTCAGGCCATCAGCCAGGGCCCACAGGATGTCTCGTTCTCTTCGATGGGAGCGCGGCAGCGCCTGGCGGCAGAGCGAATCTTGCGGGATCCCGACGTGGAGTCTGTCACTTCCTTCACCGGGATCGACGGCACCAACGCCACGCTCAATACCGGCCGGATGCAGATTGCGCTGGCCCCGATGGCCGAACGCAGCAGCTCCGTTCAAGACATCATGCGCCGTCTGGGCGACGAGCTCGCGGATCTGCCCGATATCCAGGTTTTCATGCAGCCGGTGCAGGATCTCACCATTGATGATCGCGTCAGCCGCAACCAGTACCAGATGACGCTTTCGGATCCCGATCATGCGCGCCTGCTGGAATGGACGCCGCGACTGCTGGATGCGCTCGCCACGCTGCCGGAGTTGGATGAGGTCTCCAGCGATCTTCAGCCGTATGGGCGGGAAGCCATCGTGCGCATCGACCGGGATGCCGCCGCACGGCTGGGTGTCACCAACGCGATGGTGGACGACGCCCTGTACGATGCCTTTGGCCAGCGGCTGATTTCCACTATCTTTACGCAGTCCGCGCAATACCGCGTGGTGCTCGAAGTCGCGCCTGAGTATCGGCGGAATCCCTCGGACCTTGCGCACATCTACGTGCGCGGCACGGGCGAGTCACCCATTCCGCTCAGCGCCTTTGCCACTATCGAGCACGACACGACGCTGCTTTCCATCGAGCGCCTCGGGCAGTTCCCGGCCACGACGATCTCTTTCAATACCACCCCCGGTGTCGCGCTGTCGGATGCTGTGGAAGCCATTCGGCAGGTGCAGGGCCAGCTCGATATGCCGGCTTCGCTGGAGCTGCGTTTCCAGGGGGCCGCCCAGGCTTTCCAGGCTTCACTCTCGAGCACCTTATGGCTGATCCTGGCGGCGGTGGTCACCATGTACATCGTGCTGGGCATTCTCTACGAGAGCTACATCCACCCGGTGACCATCCTCTCCACCTTGCCGTCGGCGGCGGTGGGGGCGCTGCTGGCGCTGCTGCTGACGGGTACGGATCTCGATATGATCGGCGTGATCGGCATCATCCTGCTGATCGGCATCGTGAAGAAGAACGCCATCATGATGATCGACTTTGCGCTGGATGCGGAACGTGAGCGCGGGCTGGACCCACAGTCGGCCATCCATGAAGCGGCGTTGCTGCGCTTCCGCCCCATCCTCATGACGACGCTCGCCGCCCTGTTCAGCGCCGTGCCGCTCATGCTTGCGACGGGCTCCGGTGCGGAACTGCGCCAACCGTTAGGGTTGGTCATGGTGGGCGGGCTGATCTGCAGTCAGTTGCTCACTCTGTTCACCACCCCGGTCATCTATCTGTTCTTTGACCGGCATGCGCGGCGGCTGCGCCGCCGGCGACCGGCCGACGCATCGGAAAGGCTGCCGGCATGAGGTGGTTCGGGCTGTTCATCATGCGGCCGGTGGCGACCACGCTCGCCTGTCTGGCTATGGTGCTCACCGGCGTGCTGTCGTACTTCCTGCTGCCCGTGGCGCCGCTGCCGCAGATGGACTTTCCGATGATTACCGTGTCGGCAAGCATGCCGGGCGCGAGCCCTGAGACCATGGCATCGACGGTGGCGACGCCCCTGGAGCAGTCGCTGGGCTCGATCGCCGGACTGACCGAAATGAGCTCGCGCAGCTCTGAAGGTTCCACGCGCATCATGCTGATGTTCGACATGAAGCGCGATATCGACGGTGCCGCACGTGACGTGCAGGCCGCCATCAATGCGGCGCGCGCCATGCTGCCTTCCGGCCTCAGGAGCAATCCCACCTACCGCAAGGTGAATCCGGCGTCGGCCCCCATCATGGTGCTGGCGCTGACCTCGCCGGTTGCCACGCAGGGCGAGCTCTACGATCTGGCATCGACCCTGCTGGCTCAGAAGCTCGCGCAAGTGCCCGGTGTCGGTGAGGTCGAGGTGGGCGGCAGTTCGCTGCCTGCGGTGCGAGTGACGCTCAACCCGCAGGCGCTGAACGCCGCAGGGGTCGCTCTGGATGACGTGCGCCGCGCCTTGAATGATGCCAACACCATGCGTCCCAACGGCGTGGTGGAGAACGAGCGGCACAACTGGCTGGTCTCCACAGGCGGACAGATGAACCGCGCGGAGCAGTTCGCGCCCTTGATCGTGGCCTGGCGCAATGAAGCGCCCATACGCCTGCGCGATGTCGCCAAGGTCGAAGACTCCGTCGAGGATCGCAACAACATCGGCTTCTACAACGACAGCCCCGCGGTGTTGCTGATCGTGCGCCGCCAGGCCGACGCCAATATTCTCGAAACGGTGGATGAAATCCGCCGGCAGGTGCCGCAGCTGGAGGCCATGCTGCCCGCCAACGTAACGCTATCCGTGGCGCAGGACCGCACGCCCAGCATCCGGGCGTCGCTGCATGAGGCGGAGCTGACGCTCATTATTGCGGTCGCCCTGGTGATCGTGGTGGTGCTCATGTTCCTGCGCAATCTGCGCGCGGCGCTGATTCCCGCCATCGCGGTACCCGCTTCGCTGATCACGACCTTCAGTTTCATGATGTTGTTCGGCTATACCTTGAACACCATCTCGCTCATGGCGCTGATCGTCGCCACGGGCTTCGTCGTGGATGATGCCATCGTGGTGCTGGAAAACGTGATCCGTTACCGCGAACGGGGCATGCCGCCGTTGCGGGCGGCGTTGCGCGGGGCGCGCGAAGTGGGCTTCACCGTGGTGGCCATGAGTGTGTCGCTGGTGGCCGTCTTCATACCGATGCTGTTCATGGGCGGGCTTCCCGGGCGGCTCTTTCGCGAGTTCGCGGTGACCTTGTCCGTGGCGATCATGGTGTCGCTGCTCATATCGCTGACTGTCACGCCCATGATGTGTGCCCGCCTGCTACGCGTGGGCCGGAAGGAAAAGAAGCCGGCGGCTGCGGCTGCGGGGAACGGCACCATGGGCCGACTGCGTCGCACGCTGCGAACGCTGGGCGGCTGGTTCTGGGCGGGCTATCAGCGATCGCTCAAGTGGGCACTGTCGCACAGCCGCTTCATGCTGCTGACGCTGGTGGCCACCATAGGCTTGAACGTGTATCTGTACACCATCGTGCCCAAGGGCTTCTTCCCGCAGCAGGATACCGGTCAGCTCATGGGCTTTTTCCGGGTGGATCAGGGGACCTCCTTCCATGCCATGATGCCCAAGCTCGAGGCCTTTCGTAAGCAGTTGATGGCGGACCCGGCCATCCAGAGTGTGACCGTGCATGCAGGAGGCCGAGGCGGCAGCAATTCCAGCTTCCTGATGATTGAGCTCAAGCCGCTGAGCCAGCGCGACGAGAGTGCGGCGGAAGTCGTCAATCGGCTTCGCCCGCAATTCCAGCGCACGCCCGGCGCGCGCCTGACTCTGGTGCCTCAGCAGGACATTTTCGTGGGCGGGCGGCAGCAGGCTTCGGGAAGCTATGACTACACGCTCATGAGCGGTGACCTGGATGTGCTCAAGACATGGATGCCGCGCGTGCAGCAGGCGTTGATCAGTCTGCCGCAGCTGGTGGACGTGGATACCGATGTGGAAGACGGTGGCCGGCGGGTGGAGCTGATCATCGATCGCGAGGCGGCGAAGCGCCTGGGCGTGGACATGGACATGGTGGCTGCGACCTTGAACAACTCGTTCAGTCAGCGGCAGGTTTCCGTTATCTATGGCCGCTTGAACCAGTATCACGTGGTCATGGGCATCGATGAGCGCTATGCGCAGGATGCCGAATCGCTGCGGCTCGTGCAGGTGATTGCCGATGACGGCAGCCGTGTGCCGCTCTCCGCCTTCACCCGTCTCGAGCGTGGCAGCGCGCCGCTCAGTGTGAATCACCAGGGCCTGTTGGCGGCCGATTCCATTTCCTTCAGTCTGGCGCCCGGCGTGGCGCTGGACGAAGCGATGCAGGCGATTGAACAGGCGGTCGCGCGGATCGGACTGCCGACGCATGAGATACAGGCCGGCTTCCTGGGTACGGCAGGGGCCTTGCAGCATGGCGTGCAGCAACAACCCTGGCTGATTCTTGCGGCCTTGATCACCATGTATCTGGTGCTGGGCATGCTCTACGAGAGCTATATCCACCCGATTACGATCCTATCGACCTTGCCGTCGGCCGGTATCGGTGCCTTGCTCGCCCTCATGATGCTCGGGGAACAGTTCACGCTGATCGCGTTGATCGGCGTGTTCCTGCTTATCGGCATCGTCAAGAAAAACGCCATCATGATGGTGGACTTCGCCTTGCTGGTGGAGCGGCGGGACGGCCTCAGCTCGCGTGATGCCATTTACCAGGCCTGCCTGGTGCGATTCCGGCCCATCATGATGACGACACTGGCCGCCATGCTGGGCGCCTTGCCGTTGGTGCTGGCCACGGGGGCAGGGGTCGAAATGCGGCGGCCGCTGGGCATCACCATCATCGGGGGCCTGTTGTTGAGCCAGATACTCACGCTGTACACCACGCCGGTGGTGTATCTGTATCTCGATCGGCTGCGGTGGCGCTTCTCGCGTCGGCGTCGCGCCCAGGTGGGAGCCGTCGCCACAAGTGGTGAATCGACATGAAAGGAAGTATGGATCTACAACGTAGCGCCCGGCCGATAGGGGCCATGGTGTTGGCCACGATTCTCGCGGGTTGCGCCGTGGGACCGGATTACCATCAGCCGGCCACGGATGTGGGCGAGGTCTATCGCCAGACCACGGTACCGGTCGATGACGCTTCGAACGCCGGCTGGGTGCAAGCGACACCCGGCATGGCCGAGTTGCGCGGTGATTGGTGGACCCTCTATGCCGACCCGACCTTGAATGAGTTGATGGCCGAACTGCAGGAAGAGAACCTGGATGTCCGGCTGGCCGAGGCTCGCTTTCGGCAGGC
>JAJUGH010000092.1 GCA_029268265.1 Alcaligenaceae bacterium
GCCTTGCGCAGCAAGCCGCCGTTGCACTGGACGAGCCTGATGTTCGTGCTATGCCTGGGCGCCTCCCTGACCTCGATCCCGCTGCTCGCCATGGAAATGCAGCAGGGCGCCACCATTTTCCCGGACTGGCAGGGCTGGGCGGTCATAGCGTATATCGTGATCTTTCCGACCCTGTTGAGCCAGATTTTCTACATCCGTGCTGTGGAACTTGTGGGCCCCAATCGCGCCGGCCTGTTCATCAATCTGCTGCCGGTATGGGGTGCATTGCTGGCGGTGACCATGCTGGGCGAAGCCTTCCACCGCTATCACGCCGTTGCGCTCACCCTCGTTCTTGTGGGAATCGGCTTGGCCGAGTACGGTGGACGCAAGCTGGGTAGCAAGGGTTGACGACGCGCATGAAGCCTGTCCGCCACAACATCGTGAAGAGGCCTCGAGTGCGGGTCGCTGCGGAACCGCCTGCCAAGCCACGGTTGCTGATGCTGAACAAGCCCTTTGATGTGCTGACGCAGTTCAGCGACGACCAGGGCCGAGCCACGTTAAAGGACTATGTCGATGTCCCGGGAGTCTATCCGGCCGGACGACTGGATCGGGACAGTGAAGGCTTGCTTCTTCTGACCAACGATGGTCGCTTGCAAGCCAGGATTTCGGACCCGCGCCACAAGATGGCGAAGACCTATTGGGTGCAGGTGGAAGGCGAGCCAAGTCCCGAACAGCTCGAGCAAGTACGCAGCGGCGTCGTCCTGAAAGATGGGCCGACGCAGCCGGCACAGGCCCGCCGGATACCGGAGCCCGATATCTGGCCGCGCCAGCCTCCTGTACGCTTTCGCAAGAGCGTACCGACTGCATGGCTCGAGATGACCATATATGAAGGACGGAATCGCCAGGTCCGGCGCATGACTGCGGCGGTGGGGTTGCCGACGTTGCGGCTGATCAGGGTGCGGATAGGGCCGTGGAGCCTCGAGGGGTTGGCGCCGGGGCAGTGGCGTGAGCTGGACCCAAAAAACTACTGAAAGGAGGAAGACATGAAAACCATCGAATACTACTTCTCGCCGCCTTCGCCATGGGCGTATATGGGCCATGATCGACTGATGGAGTTGGCCGCCCGACACAATGCGAAAGTTGAACCCCGGCCGGTTGCGCTTGGCACCGCCGTCTTCCCCATCTCAGGCGGTCTGCCCTTGAAGCAGCGCGCACCGCAGCGGCAAGCGTACCGCCTGATTGAGCTGAAGCGCTGGTCCGAGTACTTGGGCCTGCCCCTGAACCTTCACCCCAAGCACTTTCCCGTGACGGACGAAGCGCCGGCATCCTTGATGATTTGCGCTGCCATCAACACCGCCGGCAATGAGGCCGCCCTAAAGGTGGTGCGCGGAGTCTACCGCGCCGTGTGGGTCGAAGACCGGGACATCGCCCAGGCGGAAACCGTGATCCAGATTGCCGACGAATGCGGCCTGGATGGCAAGGCCCTGTACGAAGGGCGCGAGGATGCCCGCCAGCTGTACGAGCAATACACGCAGCGTGCCATTGACGCCCAGGTGTTTGGAGCACCTTGGTATGTGTATAACGGCGAGCCGTTCTGGGGCCAAGATAGATTGGAGTTTCTCGATAGGGCGTTGGCCAGAGGTTGAGGCGGGCTTCCTTCCTGCATCGGGTCGATTAATACCAGATCGGAATCAATTGGGCGATCATTCGGTATTGGACATCGAACATCCGTCCTTTCTATGATTTACGCCGGTACGTTCCTTCATGCAGCGTCGCCTGTATGAGGACGAATGAACATGATGGTGATAAATCAAGGAGACGGTGTGAAGCGATTTTTTTCAGTTATTGGGCTGGCCCTTGGAGTCGGCCTCTTGTCGACTCCCACCTTTGCGGCCAAGACGTACACGCTGCGCTGGGCGCACTACCTGCCGCAGGGCGAGTTTCTGGAGGTGGAAGAGGAATTCGTCAAACGGGTGGAAGAGCGCACCAACGGCGCTGTGCGATTTCGAATTGCCTACTCCAGCGCTCTGGGCGGGGGAAGTGAAGTCCTGCAGTTGGTGAGCCGCGGTGCGGTCGATATGGCGGCGATCGTGCCTGGCTACTATCCCGACCAACTGAAGTACTGGAAGGCAAGCCAGATCCCGCTGGTATTTCAGGATCCGAAGCAGGCCCAAAGCATTATGCAGACCTCGGTGGAGGAATTTCCCGAGTTCACCAAGGAGATGGACGGCCTTCGCATCAAGTTCCTGTTCCAACAAGCATTGGGGTCTTACTACCTCACGGGGAACGATGAAAACTGTGATGTCCTCGCAGGCGTAAAAGGAAAGAAGATCCGGGCGTTCGGTTCGGATATTCCCAAAATGGTTAGCGCCGCCGGCGGCACCCCCATCACTATTCCCGTTATTGAAATATACGAGGCCATTCAGCGCGGAGCTCTTGATTATTCGTTCCTGAACCTTGGCAACGTCGTGACCAATCGGGTTCACGAGGCCGGTAAATATACGTGTGGGCCTCTTATGACCATGGGCGGGCATCTCACCGTGATCGCCAAGCGTTCCTGGGACCGCCTGCCGGAAGAGTACCAACAAATAATTACCGAAGAAGCGCTTAAGGCGCAGCAACAGTATCCCGACTGGTTGGAAAAGAGCGACAAGAAAATGATCGAAACGATCCGCGCTTCCGGCGCCGTCGTGAAGCCGTTCGATCAAGCAGAGCTCGACGCCTGGAAAAAGCAGACACCCGATATGTTGCAGGACTGGGTGGATGAAATGAAGAAGTTTGGTGAAGGCGACAGTGCGCAACGCATCGCCGACCGTTGGCGCGAACTCGCTCAATAGCACCCGCAGGTGCAATAGCGCCATAGCCTCAAGCGGCGGGAAGAGGCTGCCCCCTTATTAGGGGCAGCCTCCGTCATCCGGAAAAGTCAGGAGTAAAACTATGCGGTTTCCCCCGCGCGTTCTCGAGAAGCTCGCCTGGGTCATGGTCGTGATAGGAGGAATAGGCCTCTTTCTGTCCATGTTTGCCGGGATTGCAGACATCATCACAACCAGTTTTGGGCAGCCCATACCCGGGGCATATGAGCTCACCGAGAGCGTCATGGTGCTCGTGGTGTTCGGCGGCCTGGCATACGCCCAGATACATAAGAAGCATATACGGGTCGAGCTGGTCTACATGCATCTCGGGAAAAAGGCCAAGGTATGTGCGAACTTTTTGGCAGACCTCGCTGCGATCGCGTTCTTCGGCATGATTGTCTGGCAGGGGTGGCTCGAAGCGCTGTACAGCTGGGAAATTCGCGAGGCGACAAACGGGGCCGTCCGGCTTCCGCTTTACCCCGCGCGGTTCGTCTTGGTACTAGGTGCCGCATTGCTTGTAGTACAGCTGGTCCTGGACCTCGTCAACAACCTTAAAAATCCCCCTGCCGAGGATGCACCGCTTCAGGATGACACCGTTACCTTGTGACGTGGACGGTGGGCCGAGAAGGAAAGGACAAACATTGTGATTGAAGCGAATATAGCCGGCATCATTGCTGCCGTAGCCTTGCTGTTTCTGCTGTGTATCGGCACGCAGATTGGTGTGGCACTCGGGATGGCCGGTGTACTTGGAATAACGCTGGTCATAGGGTTCGATGCGGCGCTGGCTCAGCTTGCGACGCTACCGTTCGGTACGACGAACTCCTTCACATTGGCGGTCATACCGCTATTTATTTTTATGGGGGCCTTTGCGACCTATGCCGGGCTGACCACTGACATTTATCGCGCCGCTAACAATTGGCTGGGAAGGTTGCCGGGCGGGCTGGCGATTGCCACCACTCTGGCGTCCGCGGGCTTTGGCGCGGCTTCGGGCTCTACGGTGGTGAACGCGGCGGTGTTCACTCGCATCGCCATGCCTGAAATGACGAAATTCGGGTATGACAAGCGCCTAAGCGCCGGCTGTATCGCGGCTTCTGGCACATTGGCGGCGCTTATACCGCCAAGCATTCTGATGGTGGTGTATGCCATCGTCACCGAGCAGTCCATATCGAAAATGATGCTGGCCGGGCTTATTCCGGCGGCGTTGACGTTGACAGCGCTGATTGCAACGATCTACATAAAGGCCGTGCGTGATCCGGCAAGTGCGCCGGTGCTGCGCGTGGCGGTGGACCGCAAGGAAAAGTGGCGGTCGCTGGGTTCCGTATGGGGAATCACCGCCATCTTTGTGGTGGTCTTAGGCGGCCTCTACCTGGGACTATTCACGCCCACCTATGCCGGCGCGGTTGGCGCCTTTGGAGCGTTTCTTATTGCGCTCGGGAAAGGGAAGCTCGGCAACGGCACTCTGCTGAACGTTATTCGCGAAGCGAGCATCACGACGACGACGATCTTCATCATCATTATCGGCGGGATGATTTTTTCGCGCTTCCTTACCTATACCGGTCTGATGGACTCCATCGTGGACGGACTGCTCGCCCTCGAGCTGCCGCGTTTCGTTTATTTGATGGCCTTCATCGTCATATACCTATTTCTGGGAATGGTGATAGAAGCAGTCGCCATCATGATCATGACGTTGCCAGTGATGTTCCCCGTGCTGGTCGGACTGGGATACGACCCGATCTGGCTAGGGATTATTGCGATAAAGCTGGCAGAAATATCGCTGATCACACCGCCGGTTGGTCTGAACGTATTCGTTGTCCGAAACGCGTCCCCGGTGCCATTAACGCTCGGCGATGCTTTCCGAGGCGTTACGCCATTCGTCATCACCGAATTTGTAATCCTGGGCGTATTGATTATGGTCCCCGAGCTGGTGACCTTTATCCCCGATTTGATGAAGTGAGTTTTCCTGGAAACGTTATGCTAGAACAACACTCTCGTTATCCGTATCGCAACATAGAAAGCAGGCCGACTTACGAATGGCCGAACGGCTCGCGCCTGGCCGTGTATATATCGACCAATATTGAGGTCTTCCGTTTCGGCAAGGGCAAGGGCTCGGCGATTGCACCGCCCGACCAAGCGCATTCCCATAGCATTTATTCGTTCCGGGATTATGGAAATCGAGTAGGCTTCTGGCGCTTGATGGAGCTCTTTGATTCTCTTGATCTGCCCGCAGCTCACCAGCTGAACACCGGCGTCTATGATATGCACCCGGATATCCTGGAGCGCATACGCCAGCGCGGCGACGAAATTCTGGGCCATGGGTTCACCAACTCGGATACGCAAGAAGAACTGGCCGAAGCAGAAGAACGACAGCTCATTGCTGACTGCACGGCGCGCATTAAAGCGGAGGAGGGGGAGGCGCCCACCGGATGGATGAGCCCTTGGCTTTCGAATACAGCCGTCACGCTCGACCTGCTTCAGGAAGCAGGGTATCGGTACAGCATGGACTGGACCGCAGACGATCAGCCGATCTGGGCCACTACGCGATCCGGGCGCATCCTGCTGATGCCATACCCCATCGAAAACAACGATAACCGTGGCCTTGTCTGGTATCGCTACACGTCGGCAGAGTTCGCGGAAATGCTGGTGGACACTTTCGAGGAAATGTTGGTTCAGTCAAAGAATCAACCGCTCGTCATGCCCATTTCGCTCCATCCCTTCTTGGTGGGCCGGCCCTACCGCCTGCGGCAGCTTCGCGCCGCTCTGCAGCATATTGCGAACCATCGCGATGACATCTGGCTGACTCGCCCCGGAGATATTTGCCGGCACGTGGAAGGGCTGCCAAAAGGGACCGTGGTAGGCGACGACGCGTAGTCGTATTAGCCGGCGCGCTATTTCTGCGCGAGTAGGGCGCCGATAAAGGCCAGCGCTGTGGGGTTTGTCCCGCCCGCCGGCCTGGCGACCACCATTTCGGC
Source organism: Alcaligenaceae bacterium (assembly GCA_029268265.1). Lineage (GTDB taxonomy): Bacteria > Pseudomonadota > Gammaproteobacteria > Burkholderiales > Burkholderiaceae_B > Yanghanlia. The sequence continues at coordinate 5,801 of JAJUGH010000092.1, forward strand.
GATGACGGCAGTTGCGGGGACCACTTCGTGGAAATGGAGCACGGACGGCCGTAGCGTATGGAGAGACCGGGGCACTAAAGCGGCGCCCACACCAGCCTCCACCAACGTCAGGATGGACGGAAGACGACTGTGCTGGACCACCCGGGGCGTCTCTGGAGCACCATCGAGAAGCGCTTTGAATAAGCCGGCCAGATAGGGCGAGCGCTCCACATCGTAACCAATCAGCGGGTATCGGGACAGCTGGGCAGGCGAAATCCGCCCGCCGGGGAGGGCGTTCTCCTTTCGAGTAACGAAGCAGAGCGGCTCAGTGTGTACGACCGTCATCTCGATGGAGTGGTGTGCCTTCACAGGGCGCATTAGCGCCACGTCGAGCTTCCCGTACTTCAGGTCTTCTCGAAGGTGAACCGAGTCGAGCTCGATGAGATCGAGCGACACATTCGGATATTTGAGTCGAAACGCGTGCAGATGACCGACAAGGGGCGAGGCGGCTGCGGATGGAGTGATGCCGATGGAAAGGCTCCCACCCTGCCCGCGCACCATTTCCCGGACATTGGCCATCATATGGCCGGCCTCGCTTGTGATGCGCCGGGCATGTTCGTACATGAGCGCCCCGGCCGGCGTGAGCGTCACCGATCGGGTCGTGCGCTCGAACAGAGGCGTGCCCACAAGGTCTTCCAGCTGCCTGATGCGCCGGCTCAGTGGCGGTTGGCTTATGCATAGTCGCGTGGCCGCGCGGGCAAAGCTGAGCTCTTCCGCCACCGCGCAAAAGGCCGCCAGCGTGGCACCATCCAGCCGCATTATTTCTGCTATTGACATAATAGGCGCTATAAATTGTATTGGACCTAGAAGAATCGCCGAGCTTAACATGCCGCACACATCGCGAAAAACTGATTTGCAGGGCTGCTTCTTACTGTCCTCAGTTTTGCATGGTAATGAAATAACAGGCGGGACGATTTAGATGGAAAATACGGACCTTGTGCGCTGCGCTGCGCCATTTCCGACATCGGCATTTCTGGCAGACAAAGCTGCGGGTTATGCCGTTCAGCATGCGTTGCAGACAATCGAGCAGAATGAGCCGAGTGTTCGAGCCTGGGTGGATTGGGTAGCGCCTATCGATCACTCCAAAATGGCAGAGTCTGATGGAGCGCTTGCAGGGGTCCCGTTCGGAGTGAAAGACGTCATTGACGTAGCGGGGTTTCCCACTTTGTGCGGCTCGGGCGCCAGCGACGACCATCCTGCCGCCTTCAACGCGGCCTGTGTCGACGCATTGGTTCGTGCCGGCGCAGTTCCCCTTGGCAAAACGGTGACCGCCGAATATGCGTTTCGTCACCCGGGTCCCACCCGTAATCCCTGGCATCTGGGCCATACACCCGGCGGTTCTTCAAGTGGTTCAGCAGCGGCGGTCGCCGCCGGGATGGTGCCGTTGGCGCTCAGTACGCAGACGGGCGGTTCCATCATCAGGCCGGCAGCATACTGCGGTGTGCCGGCGCTCAAGCCCTCATTTGGCTTGATCAGCCGAGACGGCCTGCAGCTTACCTGCGACTCACTGGATACGATAGGTTGGCACGGAAGCGATATGGACTGGATGCTTCGGTGTGCCGCCGTATTGTTGCCGGCGCGAGACGCTGCTGCCCAGGTTTGTTCCGACGGCATAAAGGTCGCGGTCGTTGACACCGCCCCGGATGGTGTTCTCGAGGATGCGGGGCGGCATGCTCTCGACCGAGCCGTATCGGCATTCCGCCAAATGGGAGCGCAATGTGAGGTTCTGGACCTTGCGCCCAAGTTGCAGCTGCTCTCGCGCGCCCATGGCGTCATTATGAAGTATGAGTTTGCACGCAACCTTGGCCCGGTTGCGCGTGTGCGCAACCGGCAGTTGAGCGTTGCACTTCTGGAGAACGTCGAGGAAGGATGGGCGATACCCCACGGCGTATACCTCGAAATGTTGGCCGTACAGCAAGAGTTGCGGCTTCAATGGTCTTCGCTGAGCGAGGGCGCTGATCTAATCGTGACACCATCGGCCTCAGGACCTGCGCCGGCAGGACACACCTTCACGGGTACGCCAGCCTTTAATAAGTGCTGGACGGTATTGGGATGGCCATGTCTGCACGTTCCCGTCCTTACAGATGGACCGACTCTTCCGGCGGGGGTGCAGCTGGTGGGGCCTTGGCATAGTGATTTCCAGGTGTTGGCGCATGGCTCGAATCTGGAAGCTATGCTGCGTCGTGGCCTCAGATAAGGGTGATTCGCCGCTCACCCGGGGAGCGTCAACGTCGATATCTGTTCGCTATACGGCAGTTCGCGGAAAGCGGCTGGCGGCATTCCGACGTAATGCCGGAATGCCGCGAGGAAGTCGTAATACTCGTACCATCCGGCTTCGCGGGCGATTTCCTTCAGTTCCAGCGATGTCTGTGCCAATAAGCGCTGGGCAGCCTTCAGTTTTTTGAGCTTCAGAGCCGTTCCAATATCGCGAGAATATACCTGCCTGTATGCCGCAACCAGTTCGTGGACTTCGACCTCTAGTGTTGAGGCCAGGTGGTAAACGCTGCTGATCTGGTTGTAGTGCGTCTGCATATAGACGTTGGCGGCCCTCGCCAGGCTGATATTTACAACCTCGCGGTTGGTTATGGGCAACTGCAAGCAAATGGGTTCAGCATCGGGGGATGATCGGTCTTTGCCAAGGCCGGCATGCTCGAACATGTAGGGGGACATCATGGGAATAATCGGAACATTGAAGGCCTGATATTTTTTGTTTGGCGCTGCTGCTCATGGAGCATGGCCAGGCCTTCGATATTGCGAAGGGGTCAACAGCGAGTACAGGCAAGCCCGCACTCTATCTCGCGTACCCCGCGCTGTCCACGCGTCAAGGCGCGTTTTCCGACATTCTTTTCATTACTTGACATTTCAAGCATGCAGACTACGGGCGGGCCAGCTTCCGCCCGCATGGCGTCAGTCCGCGTAGGCCAGAAATACCGGTGATCGGTCACTGGTGATCACACTGCCGCCATGGCCGCTACGCAGCACGGGTCGACCCCGGAACGGCTGCGCCGCGTCTTGTCCCATCAGGCCGTCGCGGTCGATTGCCCGCACGACGACGTAATAGCTGCCGGCACCCGGCGCACTGAACGTGATCTGCGGTTTATCGAATATTGCACTCGAATAAGGATGCGCCCCGTTGGGGTCGTCTGCGACCACCACCCGATAAGCAGTGGCACCAGGGACGGCCGGAAAACTGAGTGTCCACCCGGGACCGCCGCGTGTCGGGGCCGGCAAGTCCGGCTTTGGAAGCAGCGGGCGTACCTCGCCGAGCTTGCCCAAGTTGTCCGTAGGCGCCCCCTGGCCCGCGGAAAGGAATGTTTGTCGTCCTTCGGCGGCTCCAAGATGCGCGCGCCCGGTCAATAACTCGGTGCGGGAGCCGGCGTCATCCTTATGAACGCGCAGGCGGGTCCCGCGTACGCCGGTGACCGAGACCGGCGTACGGATCTCAAATCGCCCGACACCGGTTCCGTGCGGGGCGACCGCCGATTCGACGGATCCTTCTTCCACTGCGAGGATGGAATCGATAAGTCCTGTCCCCTTGAAAGCCTTGACGCGTTCCAGCCGGACCGCCGTATCGCTGTGCAGGGTGAGCAGGGTCTCATCATCGAAGCGCAGTGTGACGAATCCATTAGGGCCGGTGGCGAGTATTGCTCCCTCATCGACTGGGGCGTCCGCCTGTAGCGTCGCGCCATCCACCCTCACTTCCCCCCGAAACATGTCGAGCCTGTACGCTTGCCGAGACGATGGGAATAAGTGAGAACGGGATCCGTATCGTTTTGGCAATGGGCAGCCGAGTCGGATCCGTGACGGCGTTGATCTCTTGCAGGATCGTCCAGTTGGCCGCAGTCGTGGTGAAGCGATCTGCCAGCCCCAGTAAGGTGTCGCCTTGAAGCGTGCGATACAGAAAGTCGTCTCCGTCGGCGCCGACCGGCTGGGCAGCGGGTTCACTGAGCGGTACCAAGGC
>JAJUGH010000093.1 GCA_029268265.1 Alcaligenaceae bacterium
CTTGGAGACCGTGTAGGGAAGAACCGCTCCGGCCACTCGATGGCCGAGGATGGACGAGACGTTCACGATGGACCCTGGCACGCCGGCCTCTACCAGACGGCGTGCGACTTCGTTCGCCACCAGCCAGCAACCCTTCAGGTTCACATCAATGACGGAGTCCCAATCTGCTGGGCTGATCTGGAGAGACGGCTTGGTCAGCGCCGCGCCTGCATTGCAGATCGCGACATCCACAATGCCTGCGGCCTGCTGCGCCTGGTCGAGCGCATGGCTTACGGATGCCGGATCGGTGACATCCATCGATACCGCGACGGCTTCCGTTCCTTGGTCGCGCAGCTGACTTGCCAGCGCTTCCAAGGGTTGCAGCCGCCGCCCGGCGAGGACGACACGAGCGCCAGCGTGAGCCAGCGTGTGCGAAAAGTGAGCACCCAGGCCACCAGCTGCGCCCGTAATGAGCGCCGTGCGGCCCGAGAGACTGAACAAAGCGTCCATCCGTCCCCCTTCCTTTTGAAGAAGACAATAGAACGAACGTTCGCTATTCTCAATGAGGGCAAACCCGGCGCTGCAGTGCGCAAAAACGCCGGTCGTGCGGGGGGGTGGGGAAACGCGGTGTGAGTTAGCGTTCAGGAAGCGGGGGACAACGGCAAGAACAGATAGAAAGTCGCGGACTCATCCGCCCTTCTTTCGGCGCCACAAAAACAAAAACGGCAATGCGAGACGAACTCGAATTGCCGTAATCGAAGTGGCCAGAACTGCTGGCGGACAGGGTGAGATTCGAACTCACGATACGCTTGCACGTATACCGGATTTCGAGTCCGGCGCATTCGACCACTCTGCCACCTGTCCGCTGCCTCCGCCCGGTACCCCGTAGCGAAGATTCGGAAATATAGCAGATTTCAAGATCGCCCGCACGGCGCTCCACCCCTTGCCTCATTCTTTTGCCCCCCTCCTGCTCGCCTAAGTCGTGCGGATTAAGCCTGCCAACGTATGTTTTATGGCTGATGGATGCCCGCCAGCAGCCCGGTTATTTCTTACGCAACTGGTAACGGCTTTCAAGGAAGTTCGATGCAAAACGCAACACGGGAAGACAGGGACATGCAGCGCTGGTACCTGGCCTATACCGAGTCTCGCCGAGAGGCGGTGGCGCTGGACCACCTGACCCGGCAAGGCTATGAGGCTTACCTGCCCATGTACGGCGATCGCGAGCCCATGTTCCCACGCTATCTGTTCTTCCGCCCGGCACGCCTGACCCAGTCCATTGCCCCGGTGCGCTCGACGCGCGGGGTTCAATCGGTGGTCCGGTTCGGGACACTTTACGCGCAAGTGAACCCGCCCGTCGTGGCCGCCATTCGGCAGCAAGAGGCCCGGTGCCGGCGCGCATCGAGCGAAGGTCGTTTGCAACCTGGTCAGCGTGTGCGAGTACACGATGACGTTCCCGCGTTGGCCGGACTCGAGGGACTCGTCCATTCCTCGGCAAGCAAACGCGTTGTGGTTCTGATGGAAATTCTTGGCCGGCAGACACCGGTAAAGCTGCAGGCCGAAAAGCTGGAAGCCGTCTGACGCCCGTCGTCAGCGGCCCATATTCACTCGAACAGTGCACTGCAGGGTTTGCGTCAGTTGGCGCAGACCCCGGCGGTAGCCTGTCCCGAAACTTTTGTGATGGTGGTGCATTCAATGAAAAACCCCAGTGAAATCGCGGGCCGGCACCCAGGCTCCCGTTTGCGGGGCGCCCTTGCAGCGCTGGTGTCCTCCGTAGTGCTTGCTGCCTGCAGCATTTCGCCGGGCGTCCATATGGGCAGCCCGGAAGACGTCAGTCGGTCGTTGCAGGAAGACGGCGCACCGCCGGGTGCGCTCAAGCCGATCACCCCGGATCTGGTCCGCAGCTACGCCCAACCCGATACGACCATGGTTCGCAGCCGCCTCTCGCACCTCTTCGGCAAGGCCGAGCCGTATCGGGTGGGCCCGGGCGACATCCTCAATATCGTCGTATGGAACCACCCGGAGCTGGCCCTCACGCCGGCAGGTTCGGCCACTACCTCCATCGTCACGGGCGTGAACGAGCTGGGCAACGGCTACAACGTCGGTCCGGACGGCACCATCCAGTTTCCGTTCGCAGGTCTTGTGAAAGTGGCCGGTCTGAACGAGTTCGAGATTCGCGAACGCCTCGTTCGGCATCTGTCCAGCTATATCAATTCGCCTCAGATCACCGTGCGTGTGCAGGCCTATCGTTCGGGACGCATCTACGTCGATGGCGAGGTACGCAACCCGGGTGTGCTGCCCATCACCGACTTGCCCATGACCTTGCCCGAGGCCATCAACCGCGCAGGCGGGCTGACGCCGGAGGCCAACCGGTCCACCGTCACGCTGACCAGGAATGGGGTGAGCACGTCCATCGACCTGCCTGAACTGGCCCGCAGCCAGATCGACCCGTCCAGCATCCTGCTGAAGAACGGCGACATGCTGCGCGTCGGCAGCCGGCAGGAGTCCAAGGTGTACCTCATGGGCGACGTCTTCCAGCCCACGGCGCACATGATGCACGACGGCACGGTGACGCTGGCTCAGGCGCTTGGTGAAGCCGGAGGCGTCAACCCTGAATCGGGGAACCCGCGCCAGGTCTACATCATCCGCCGCGGTGCGGACGGGCAGCCCGAGATCTTCCACATGGACGCCAGCCGGCCTGCGTCCTACGTCCTCGCTGCTGACTTCCGGCTCAAGCCGCAAGACATCGTCTTTGTTGACCCGGCTCCGGTCGTCCGCTGGAACCGCGTCATCAGCAATCTGCTTCCCAGCTATGACGCGGTCTATTCGACCCGTGTCATGACCCGTTGAGCGGTGCCACTATGAATAGAACAAACGCCGTCCTTCCCTACGAACCCATGCCCCCCGCTCCGGCGATGGTGGGACCGTACCTGCATGCCCAGGCACGCGACAACGAGGAAATCGACCTGCCTGGCTTCATGGACGTACTGGCCAATTCTCGCGGCCTCATCGTCATGATTACGCTCCTGGCATTGGCGGCAGGCGCCGGATACGCCTTTCTGAGCCAACCGGTTTACCGGGCCGATGCACTCATACAGGTGGAGCGTCAGCAAGGGGCCGAGGCGCCTGGCGATGTGCTGGCTGAGCTGTCGTCGGTCTTCAATGTCCAGTCGACCTCGACCGCCGAAATGGAGATTCTCCGTTCCCGTCTGGTCGTGGGCGAGGCAGTCGACGAACTCCAGCTTTACGTCCACGCGGAGCCCAAACGTCTTCCCATTGTGGGCCGATGGCTGTCCGAGCGTGCAGAGTCCCTGTCGAAGCCCGTACTGCCGGATTTCCTGGGTTACGTGTTCGGCAATGAAAGCATCACGGTCGGCCGGCTGGACGTCCCCGCCGAGCTGGAAAACCGCGATCTCACCGTCATTGCGACCCGCCAAGGCTATGAGCTGCTGGACCACCAGAACCGCAAGATCGCGGAAGGCGTCGTGGGCAAACCCACCGAGTTCAACTATGGCGCCGGGACCGGCACCATACTGCTGACCGCCCTGCACGGTCAGCCCGGTGCGCGATACACGCTGGAGCGCCGCTCCAGACTGGCACTCATCGAGAATCTCCAGAAGGAAATGACGATCGATGAGCTGAACAAGCCCTCGGGCGTATTGGCGATGTCGCTCGAAGGTACGGACCCCGAGGAGACCGCGTCCATCGTCAACGCGATCGGAGCAGCCTATGTTCGGCAGAACACGGAACGACGAGCCGCGGAAGCCGAAAAGTCGCTCAGCTTCCTGGACGACTTCCTGCCGCAGCTGCGCCGCCAGCTCGATGATGCGGACAATCGCTACACGGCGTTCCGCGACAAGCACGGCACCTTCGATCTGGGAACGGAAGGCCGGCTCTCTCTCGAAACTTCGGTTGCGATGCAGACGCGCATGTTCGAACTGCAGCAGCGGCGCCGCGAACTGTCCGCGCAATTCGGCCCGGCGCATCCTACGATCCGCTCCCTCGACGATCAGATTGCGGCCGTGGAAAAGCAGGTGACACAGCTGTCCGAGCGCATCAAGGCCCTGCCGGCGATGGAACAACAGCTCCTGAATCTGGTGCGTGACGTCACCGTCAGCAGCGAGCTCTATGCAGGGTTGCTCAATAGCGCTCAGCAGCTGCGTCTGGTCAAGGAAGGCAAGGTCGGCAGCGTGCGTCTCGTGGATCCCGCCATCCCCCCCGAGCAGCCGATCAAGCCGAAGAAGGCGCTGGCACTTGCCATTGCCGCCGTTGCCGGGCTGCTGCTGGGCATCGCACTGGCCGTGTTCCGCAATCTGTTCCGGCCGGGGCTGCGCACGCCGCTGGACGTGGAAACACAGCTTGGCGTCGATGTGCTGGCGACCATCCCGCGAGTAGCGGGTACGCCGATCCTGCCGCGTATGGGTCGCCGCCATCGCAACCACGTGCTGGCCGACTGGGCGCCCGATGCACCGGCCGTCGAAAGTCTGCGCAGCCTGCGCACGGCCCTGCGTTTCGGGTTGGGCGACGCTCGCAACAACATCGTGATGCTGACGGGGCCGTCGGCCGGTATCGGCAAGACCTTCACCAGTGTGAATCTCGCCGCGGTGGTCGGGGCCTCCGAGAAACGGGTGCTGCTCGTGGACACCGACCTGCGCAACGGCGGCATCCACCAGTACTTCGGCCAGGAGCGGGGCAAGGGCTTCAGCGAACTGATCCGGGGCCGCTGCGGCTTCGATGAGGCCGTGCGCCGCAACGTACTGCCGAACGTCGACGTGATCACCACGGGCACGCTGCCTCGCAACCCCGCAGAAGCGCTGTTGTCCCCGCGCACCGTGGAATTGCTGCAGACGTGGTCGGACAGCTATGACCTGGTGCTTCTGGACACCGCACCGGTGCTGACGATGTCGGACCCCATGGCGCTCGCCCCCTACGCCGGAACGGTCCTCCTGCTTGCGCGCGCCGAGGTCACCACATCGGCCGAACTGGACGAGGCCGCACGCAGACTCACCCGCGCCGGAGGCCATGTCACCGGCGTCATCTTCAACGACTTCAACAACGACCGGCACCGATTCAGCGCGCGATACGGCGCCTATCGGGCGTCCTACGGAGGGTATCCAGCAAAATGAAAAACTTCGCCCTGATCGGGGCCGCCGGCTACATCGCGCCCCGCCACATGCACGCCATCAAGGCCACCGGCAACCGCCTGGTCGCCGCCCTGGACCCCAACGATTCCGTCGGCATCATCGACAGCCACTTTCCCGAGGCAAACTTCTTCACCGAGTTCGAGCGCTTCGATCGGCACATCGACAAGCTGCGCCGGGCCCAGCACCCGGACAGCCTCGACTACATCTCGATCTGCTCGCCGAATTACCTGCACGACTCCCATGTCCGTTTCGCCCTGCGCTCCGGCGCCGATGCGATCTGCGAAAAACCGCTGGTGCTGAACCCGTGGAACATCGACGGCCTGAAGGAAATTGAGGAAGCGACCGGCCGGAAGGTGCACACCATTCTCCAGCTGCGTGTGCACCCTGCCATCCAGGCGTTACGCGAGCAGGTCGCTAACGGTCGCAAGGATACGAAGCACGACGTCGACCTGACCTACATCACGGCACGCGGCCACTGGTATCTGCGGTCGTGGAAAGGCGACGCCCGGAAGTCGGGCGGCATTGCCACCAACATCGGCGTGCACTTCTTCGACATGCTGCATTACGTCTTCGGCAACCTGCAGGAGAACGTGGTCCATCTGTCCACGCCGCACAAGGCAGCCGGCTATCTGGAATACGAGCACGCGCGTGTACGGTGGTTCCTGTCGGTGGACGTGAACGACGTGCCGGAAAAAGGCCGTGCCGCAGGCCAGCGCACCTGGCGTTCCATCACCATGGACGGCACCGAGATCGAGTTCTCGGGCGGATTCACCGACCTCCACCAGAAGAGCTACGAAGAGATCCTGGCAGGTCGCGGCTTCGGGCTGGAAGAGAACCGTTGTGCCATCAGCACGGTGGCCGCGATTCGCGACACACCGATCACGCTGCAGCGCGGCGAACTCCACCCGTTCCTGCTGGGCAACGGCGTGCTGCAGTCCGTCACGGGCATGCCTGCCTTGCTGCAAACGGCGCCCGCGCTTTGATCCCATGAGTTATTTCGCACACCCAAGCGCCGTACTCGATTCCGGCGCCCGGATCGGCCCCGGAACCCGGGTATGGCACTTCAGCCATATCTGCTCCGGCGCGCGTATCGGCGCCAATGTCTCCATCGGCCAGAACGTCTTCATCGCGGGGAGAGCCTCGGTCGGCGATGACTGCAAGATTCAGAACAACGTGTCGCTGTATGACTGCGTCACGCTCGAAGACGACGTCTTTTGCGGGCCGAGCGTCGTCTTCACCAACGTCTACAACCCGCGGGCGCGCATCGAACGCAAGACCGAGTACCGCCCGACACTGGTGAAAAGGGGCGCCACGCTGGGCGCCAACAGCACGATCGTTTGCGGCGTAACCATCGGGGAGCACGCATTTGTCGGCGCCGGGGCGGTCGTGACCGCCGACGTACCGGCCCATGCTCTGGTGGTAGGCGTGCCCGCCCGGCAGATCGGATGGATGAGCGAGTACGGCGAGCGTCTTCACCTGCCCCTGTCCGGCCACGCCAGCGCAACCTGCCCCCATACCGGGGCGATCTATCTCCTCAATGACACAACCCTGACGCGACAGGATGGAAGCCATGATGGACTTCATCGATCTGAAGACCCAACAAATACGCATTCGTGAATCGCTCGATGAGCGCATGGCAGCCGTGCTTGCTCACGGCCAATACATACTTGGTCCCGAGGTGGAACAGCTCGAGGACGCGTTGAAACGCTATACCGGCTCCGGCCACTGCATCACCTGTGCGAACGGCACCGATGCGTTGCAGATCGCGCTGATGGCCTTGGGCATCGGGCCGGGTGACGAGGTGATCACACCGGCATTCGCCTACATTGCAACGGCCGAAGCGATCCGGCTGGTGGGCGCAACCCCGGTCTATGCCGAGATCGATGCCCGCAGCTATACGGTGGATCCGGCCAGTGTGGCATCGCTGGTCACGCCCCGCACGAAAGCGATCATGCCGGTCTCCCTCTTCGGGCAATGTGCGGACATGGACGCGCTGGAAGACATCGCCGCCCGCCACCACCTCGCCATCATCGAAGATGCCGCACAGAGCTTCGGGGCGACCTACAAGGGGCGGCGCTCCGGGCATCTGGGAACGGTGTCATGCACCAGCTTCTTTCCGAGCAAACCGCTGGGCTGCTACGGCGACGGCGGCGCACTTTTCACCGATGATGCGCAACTGGCACTCCGGCTGCGACAGATCGCACGTCACGGCCAGGACCGTCGTTATCACCACATACGACTGGGGATGAACAGCCGGCTCGACACGCTGCAGGCGGCCGTGCTGTTGGCCAAGCTCGAGATCTTTGAAGACGAGGTGGCGCTGCGTCAGAAGGTGGCAAACAACTACGGCAAGCTGCTGGAACAGGCCTGCATCCTTTCCGCACCGTGGGTGGCCGAATACAACACCAGCGTTTACGCCCAATACACCATCCGCTGTCCCGAACGTGAGCGCCTGCAGCAAAGGCTGCGCAATGCCGGGATCCCCACCACGGTGCATTACCCGCTGCCCTTGCATCAGCAGCCGGCGGTTGCGTGCCCGTCCGTCTCGCTGGCGGTCAGCGAGCGCGTTGCCAAAGAAGTGATCAGTCTTCCCATGCATCCCTACCTTTCCCATCGACAACAACAAATCATTGTGGAGGCCTTGCAGGATTCGGAAGTTTTCTGCTGAGAATTCGCCGCCGGCGCAGCGGCGCTGCCTTGAGCAGCATCATAAAAAACAACCACGACGACGCGAGGCGCAAAAGTGCATAACAACAAAGCAACATACCGTCTGCTCTGTGAGCAGGAGCCTTCCATTTCCCTTTTCTCCCAGCCATGGTGGCTGGACGCAGTCATCGGCCCGGACGGCTGGGACGTAGCCCTGATAGAAAAAGGCGGTCTGGTCGTGGCGACCATGCCGTATCTGCGGCAACGCCGTGCGGGATTCCTCATTTCGACGCAGCCTTGGCTGACCCTCTCGTTGGGGCCATGGCTGCGACCTTCCACGGCCAAGCTGCCCCGCCGGCTGGGCCAGCAAAAGGAGTTGCTGCAAGGGCTCATTGCCCAGCTTCCCCGCTTCGATCACTTCGAACAGAAATGGCATTACGACCAGACGAACTGGCTGCCGTTCCGGTGGTCCGGGTTCCGGCAGACCACCGACTACAGCTACGTCATCACCGACCTCAGCGACACGCGTGCAATCTGGGACGGCTTTCAGGAAAACATCCGCAAGGAGATTCGCAAGGCATTGAACCGTTCACATCTGTGCGTTCGTGACGACCGGCCGCTGGATGACATGCTGCGTCTGCACCGCCTCACCTTTGCGCGGCAGCACAGAGCCACGCCCTGTCCTGAACGGGTGATTCATTCACTGGACGCCGCCTGTGCCGCGCGTGGGCAGCGCCGCCTTTTCATTGCCGAGGACGTGCAGGGAAGGCAGCACGCTGCCGTCTATATGGTCTGGGACTCGAATAGTGCCTATTACCTGCTCGGGGGTGGAGACCCGGCATTGCGCAACAGCGGCGCGGCAAGCCTGTGCATGTGGGAAGCAATTCGCCATGCCGCCACGGTGACCCGGCGGTTCGACTTCTGCGGCTCGACCGCGGAACCCATCGAGCAGTTCGTCCGTGCTTTCGGAGGCCTTCAATGTCCTTACTTTTCCGTGTCGAAAACGCCGTCCAAACTGCTGGCGGGATATCGCTTCCTGACCACCATGCTGCCGGCATCGCAGACCGCCTGAGCTCCCGTTCTGAGGAAGGCGTGCCTGCGTCCGTGCTCGCATGGCTGCAGCAGTTGCTACGTGAGCGGTTTCATGACGGACTGGTGTTGCGCCAGAGCGAGCCCGCCTTCTGCGACCTGTTTCTCCCGGGGCACGAGGCCGCAATACGTGTCCGATCCGACTTCGCCTCCTTCGACGCGGACAACAAAGGTTTGCCATGCTGCGTCTGGGAACCCGCTGAGAAGCGATGGTTGCCGGAATGGACGGACAGCCTGCCGGCGCCGGGCTTACCCACAGCGCCAGAGGACCTGGTGGAATGGAGCGAACGGGGTGGCCTGCTGCATTACGACATATTGGGTCTGGCGTACTGGATGCTCAGCCGGCGCGAGGAAGTGGGACACCAACAGCTGGACGGCCATCAGCGCTTCCCCGCCGAAGCCTCACATGCGTTTCGGCATGGCTATCTGGAACGGCCGATCGTGGACGAATGGTTCGAGGTGTTGCGCAGGCTCATGCGCGCCACGTGGCCGCGTCTGCACCTGAAGCGGAAGGAATACTCGATCCGGCTATCGCACGACGTCGACACACCGGCCCGGTATGCACTGATCAGCCCGACCCAGCTCGCGGGCTTCATGTTGCTCGACCTGCTGAAAAACCGGGACCGCGACCGCAGAGCCGTTGCCCGGGCCCCGTGGATCTGGGCGGGCTCACGCAAAAGGCTGGATGATCGCGACCCGTTCAATACGTTCGACTGGATCATGGACCGCTCGCACGAGGCACGGCTCGTGAATGCCTTCTACTTCATTTGCGGCCATACCGACCCGAAGCGGGACGGCACCTATTTTCCGGAACAACCACCCATGATGGAACTGATGCGACGCGCACACGATCGCGGCCATGAGGTGGGGCTGCACCCGAGCTATCACACCTACCTCGATCCCGCGGCCATGACGCGTGAGGCCGAGC